>CAZBGG010000119.1:0-4301 GCA_964491305.1 uncultured Methanosarcinales archaeon | reverse complement strand
ATAAAAGGGAGAGGAAAAGCGGTAGCGTCCGTCTGGAGGGCCCGTCCAGAGGATGATGGGTTGGACATTATAAGACTCGATGGAAATCTTAGAACGAACGCCGGAACCTCTCTTGGGGAAAATGTCGAAATCCAAAAAACGGAAGTTGTCCCAGCAGAGGCAGTTACTATTTCACCAGTAGAACAGGTCAGATTTACCGACGACCCAACATCATTTTTCCTTCAGAAACTACTTGACAAGCCACTAATCAAAGGGCAAAAGATATCTCTCGATGTGATGGGCACTCAACTGCATTATATTGTTAGTAAAGTTAGCCCGAAAAAGATTGTAATGGTACATCCTGGAACAAAGCTTACAGTCTCAGATAGGGTGGCAAAGCCTGAAAACATGAAATGTCCCGAAGTATCTTATGAAGATATAGGTGGCCTTCACGAAGAGATTGATAAAATAAGGGAAATGGTAGAGCTTCCAATGAAACATCCTGAAGTTTTTGAAAGACTTGGTATAGGTTCCCCTAAAGGAGTACTCTTAACCGGTCCACCTGGCACAGGTAAAACTCTACTGGCAAAAGCGGTCGCCTCAGAAACAGAGTCCCATTTTTACTCGATTGCTGGACCCGAGATTATGAGTAAGTATTATGGAGAGTCGGAGAAACAATTGAGAGAAATATTCGAGGAAGCCTCTGAATCAGCTCCTTCGATAGTCTTTATTGATGAGCTGGATAGCATAGCCCCTAAAAGGGGAGAGAGTAAAGACCAATCAGAAAGGCGTGTTGTTTCTCAACTGCTTACTTCGCTTGATGGCCTGCAATCAAGGGGCAAGGTAGTTGTCATAGCAGCTACAAACAGACCAGATGACATTGACGAGGCCCTTAGAAGACCTGGAAGATTTGACAGGGAAATTCGCATAAATCCTCCAAAAGAAGAGGGAAGAAGGGAAATTTTGCAAATTCACAGCAGAGGAATGCCACTTACAGAAGATGTGAACTTCGATGAAATCGCAGAAAAAACACTTGGCTTCACAGGAGCAGATATTGAGGTATTGTGCAAAGAAGCAGCACTAAAGAGTCTAAAACCTTACATCCCCAGCCTTAAGCAGTACGATATTAAGGTCCCAACTAATGTTCTTGAAAAGATGAGCGTGGAAATGGACCATTTTAGGGCTGCATTAAGAGAAGTAGAGCCATCTGCAATGAGAGAAGTTCTGATTAATAAACCAAAAACCAAATGGAGTGATATTGGTGGACTTGAAGAGATCAAAAAACAACTGCAGGACACTGTCGAATTACCCCTTAAAAATCCAGAACTTTTTAAAAAGGCGGGAATTACCTCTCAAAAAGGAATACTGCTTTCAGGACCACCGGGCACAGGGAAGACCTTGCTTGCAAAAGCTATCGCTAATGAGGCAAGTGCTAATTTTATTTCAATAAAAGGTCCCGAGCTTGTTAGTAAATGGGTTGGAGAAAGTGAAAAAAGAATAAGAGAGATTTTCAGCAAGGCCAGGCAAGTAGCTCCAACCATTATCTTTTTTGATGAGTTTGACAGTATCTCGAAAGTAAGGGGCAGCTCTCTCACAGACAGCGGAGAGAGGGTTGTGAATCAACTTTTAACCGAGCTTGATGGTATTGAAGAGCTGGGTAATGTAACAGTAATAGCAGCAACTAACAGAGCAGATCTGATAGATCCTTCGTTATTAAGACCGGGAAGGTTTGAACTGAAGATAGAAATAGGTGTTCCCGACATGAAAGCAAGAGAGCAAATCCTGGCCATCCATACAAGAAAAATGCCTGTTGCAAAAGATATAAAGCTCGCGGAATATGTCAGCAAATGCGATGGGTGGACTGGAGCAGACATCGAGGGCCTGGCAAGAGAGGCTGGATTAAATGCAGTCAGGGAAGCAAATTCAAGTGGAGCAAAAGAAATCACTGTAACAAAAAAAAACTTTGATGATGCATTTGAAGAGATACGTAGAAGAGAACATAAAGATGGAGGTGAAATAAATGAAAATAGTACCACTAGGAAAAAGAGTGCTTCTGAAGCCTAAAGTGGAAGAAGAAAAGACAAAAGGAGGAATATACATTCCCGATTCAGCTAAGGAAAATAGCAAAAAGGGCGAGGTTGTCGCGATTGGTAAGTTTGAGGATGATAAAAAGCCCGAGCTGAAAGAAGGGGATATAGTACTTTATGGCGGTTATAGCTCCGATGAGATAGAGATGGACGGAGAGACGTACTTGTTTATCGACTATAAAGATATTTTGGCAAAAGTAGAGTGAGGTGATAGATAATGAGCACAAAGAAAATAGTATTTGACGAAGCGGCAAGAAAAGCGCTGGTGAAAGGAATTGATAAGGTGGCAAATACAGTAAAGATTACGCTTGGTCCAAAAGGCAGGTATGTTGTACTTGACAATGGTTCAAAGCCAACTGTAACAAATGATGGAGTCACGATTGCAAAAGAGATTGAACTGCATGATAAGTTTGAGAATGTAGGAGCTAAGCTTGTAAAGGAGATTGCATCAAAAACTCAAGACAATGCAGGTGATGGCACTACCACTGCATGCGTACTTGCTCAAGCAATAATACATGAAGGAATGAAACACATTACATCTGGAGCAAACCCAATTGAAGTAAGAAGAGGAATAGATAAAGCAACCGAGAGAATAGTCAAAGAGCTAAAAAACAAAAGCGAAAATGTGACGGAAAGAGAAAAAATCGAGCAGGTTGCAACAATTTCAGCAAACAATGATGAGGAAATCGGTAAACAGATTGCTGATGCCATGGAAAAAGTCGGCAATGATGGAGTAATAACCGTAGAAGAAGCAAAAAGCATAGAAACCAGCCTTGATGTGGTAGAGGGTATGCAATTTGACAGGGGTTTCTTATCACCTTACATGGCCACTGACCAGGAAAAAATGACAAGTGAGCTTGAAGACCCATTCATACTGATTACAGATAAAAAAATCAGTAACATGAAACAGCTGGTCCCTGCGCTGGAGAAGGCAGCAAACGAAGGAAAACCGCTTTTCATAATTGCTGATGATGTGGAAGGTGAAGCTCAGGCAGCACTGGTGCTGAACATAATGAGAGGAGCTGTTAAAGCCTGCGCCGTAAAAGCACCAAGCTTCGGTGAGGAGCAAAAAGAAATGCTTGAAGATATAGCCCTGCTTACAGGAGGAAAAGTTGTTTCAGAAGATAAGGGGATGAAACTTGAGAACTTCACAGAGGATATGCTTGGAAGAGCCAGAAAAGTTAGCGTTGACAAGGACAAAACAACACTTGTAGAAGGCAAAGGAGACAAACAACAGATACAAGCAAGAATGAGACAGATTGAGAACCAGGTTAAAAATGAAGACTCAGATTACAAGAAAAAGGACTTAAAAGAAAGGTTGGCCAAACTTGGTGGAGGAGTAGCAGTAATTAAGGTTGGTGCAGCAACAGAAACAGAAATGAAAGAAAGAAAAATGAGAATTGAAGATGCTCTGAATGCAACAAAGGCTGCTGTTGAAGAGGGAGTTGTTACAGGAGGAGGCATCGCACTTTACAGGGCTAGCTACGCGCTTGATGAACTAAATCTTCCAGAGGACCAGAATATAGGGAAAAACATCCTTAAAAGGGCACTTGAGGAGCCGATAAGACAAATAGTCAATAACGCAGGAGTAGAAAGTGCTGAAGTGATGGCAGAGATAAAGACGAAGAAAGGAAGTTACGGATATAACGCAAAAACTGGCAAATATGAAGACCTGTTTAAGTCAGGAGTAATCGACCCTACAAAGGTAATCAGATCCGAAGTGCAAAACGCTGCATCAATTGCCTCAATGATTCTTACAACTGAGGCGTGTGTCACTGAATACGATGCAGAGAAAGAAGATAAACCCGTAGAGTCCATTATTTTCTAATTTTTTATTTTTATTTTCTTTTTAAAAAGAAACAAAAGAACATGGAAAGCACAGCGAATGTCCTCCATGAATAAAATAATAAGAATTCTGATAAAAATTATTTAGATTCTTCAGTAGCGTTGTCTTCTGAATTCTCCTCTGATTCTTCCTCGGAACCATGAACCTCATTGCTTACAGCATTGAGCTTCTTCAGGAACTCTTCTTCATCAACGACTTTCTTCTCTATCAAATAATCAATCAGAGTATTAAGTAGTATATTGTTCTCCTCTACCAACTCCTCAACACTCATCTCCTCATCATCCTGAAAACTCTGTTCATCTTCTGCCATTTGCATACCTCCCTTATAATTAATTTACTAGGAGGTAGAACCCTTCATTTTTAAATATTCCCATTCGCTGGCCTATTCT
>CAZBGG010000118.1:0-4321 GCA_964491305.1 uncultured Methanosarcinales archaeon | reverse complement strand
ATGGATTGTGAAAATACTTACAATCGCACCACCAGTTCTTACGATGGACCTAAGAGAGCTCATGGTGAATCATGGTGTACTTACGGGGGTATTGCAGGTGGTGGTAAAGATTATGTAGGCTCAAGGCATTATCTTCATTATTGTATTGATGGCGAGGAATATGTTGAAGGTTGTAGGGATTTTAGGGAGGAAATTTGTGTTCAGGAAGAAATTAAAGAAGAAGATATGACAAGAGCTGTTTGCAGACCCAATAGATGGGATGATTGCTTATTTTGTACGACAAAAGAGTGCTGTGAAGACCATGAGTTCCGTGATTGTATGTGGGAAGAGAGTAATCTAGCTGGAGACCACTGTGTACCTGAGGTGCCCCCTGGTTTTAGATTCTGGGAAGAAAGTGGCAGAAGCGTTTGTGCAATGGGCAGCCTGGATAGGCAATGTGATGGTTTTGGTTGCGGTGTCGAGTGGGTTACAGATTCTGCATCACTTTGTTTTAAACATGGTGATTGTGGAAATTATAGAAACATTGCTGATGAAATAACTGAAGGAGGTTTTTACCACACGGATTTTAATTCTGGATTAGATAAAGGAATATACGGTGATGACAACATTAATTATAGTGGTGCATTGAACCTAAGTCTCTTTGCAAGGGAAAGGTCCATGCTTTTTGGTGGAGTGTATGAAGAGAGTGATAATTTAATCAAAATAATCAGATCTTTTTATTCTTTCCTTGATGAGCTTTCTGGGATGAGTCTTTCTGAAATAGAAGAGGGGAAGGGGGCTGTTTCTGTTAATAATGTTGCTTTGTGTAACCTCTGGAGAGCGCCTCCAGGCTCGGCAAATTGTTCATTGTGCCATGAATCTGATATCTTCCCTTGCACTGAATATAAGTGCAGGAGCCTTGGCCAGGAGTGTATTTATGAGGAAGAAAGGGGTGTTGGCAAGTGCCATGAAGCTGTTTTATCAGATGATGAGCCGCCTGAATTGAATATAAGTCTTTTAGACGCTGAAGGAAGATATACACTGGAGGAGAAGGAAATTGATTTTTTTGATGAAGGAATAGATGGTTATAAGATATCTGAGGGCGTGATTCCTTATGATAGCTTATCCTTTAATCTAAGTACGGATAAGGAGACTGTTTGTAGGATGACTAATTACCCAAGAATTGGTGATATTAACCCAAGGGGTTATTATGTTGGCTCAGAGGGCTTTAGTATTGAGCATGAACTTGACCTGAGGGTGCCTCCAAGGCCTGAGTTTCCAAAAAAATTGCTTGATTTTATGAATGCCTCAAATTCATCAGAGTTTCTTGATATTTTTAGGGAAACGAGGGAGAAAATTATAGAGCTTGAAAAGGATAATAAGGTAAGAAGGGTTTTCTCTGAAATATTTGGAGAATCTATTTATGGTTCTGGTGATGCCCCTGATATAATTAAACTTATAACTTCAGATCTCGTGGAGTACCAGAGGGTTTCGGAGGCCTTATTTGAAAATTTCGAGGAGGGCAGTATATTTTTCTTTTTTTATTGTCAGGATAAGGGGGGGAACAAGAATGCTGAGCCTCTTTTCCTTGAGCTGCCCATATTAAACGAGAGCTTGGATGAGAGACCACCCCAAATTCTGGGAGCAGAGCCTGAAGATAAGGGAAAATTTGCTTACGGTAGTAAGGAAGTGGATGTAAGGTTTTATGTTGATAAACCATCTGAATGCAGATATTCTTATGAAGATAAAGAATATGAAAAAATGAATAATTCAATGGAATGTACCGTTTCAAGGTTCAATATGGAAGAAAAGTTTGGAGGGAGTTATCTTTGCAAAGATACTATCCCTGCCAATGAAACTATTGAATTGTACATAAGATGCAAGGATAGTCCTCAAAGAACTCAAGAATTATCGTTTAAGGTCAAAAGTCTTCCCATAACTAGGAATGAAACCACAATAGAGCTAAATGAAGCCCTTGAGAGTGGTTCTCTGGTTGAGACTGAGGCAAATACAACCATTCTCAATTATTACCTTGATGACCCGTTTGATTGTTCCCTGGCTTACTCCCCCGGAATAAACGTTTTAGGAGAGTGTGGTACATCAGGCTCACTTGATTTTGGTCAATACATATGTTCATTTAATATGTCGATAAATAGGACGGATTATTTTGCGAATGGTTCATTTGAAAATATGACCAACCATACAGAAAACGATGAGGATAATGACTACGTTATTGGTAAAAACATTAGTTCAGACCCTTATAATATATCTTCTAATATTTTATGTTTTGATGAGCATGTTGAAGGTAACGTGAATGAGGAGAGTTTCGTTTATAGTATAAAGGAATCGGATGAGCTGGAAATAGTTGAATATGGCCCTACAGGTGATGTTCGCACTCTAGACCCACAGTTGCATGTGAAGGTTTCTGATAGTAAAGGCGTGGAGTGTAGTTATATGGGTCCGCAGAGAGTGTATTCCTCGGTTATGGAGAAGACAGGAGAGCAGAAATTTTCATCGACGCCTGATGATGTTTCTATAGGGGTAAATGAGTATATTGTAGAGTGTATTGATGAATATGGGAATGAGGTTGAGAAGGAAGTAAACTTTTATGTTTTGGATTAGATATTTTGAAACAGGCTCTAATATTCTTCAGTCAATTTAAGCCAAATAGCCAGAGTATCTGTTGGACATTAGGAAGAAATATCAAATGCAGTTCTTGTAATTTAAATAAACGAAGAAATTTTCGTTATTAAAAATCTCGCAGAGAGTCTATCGGAAATCTAACTCTACTACAAAAGATCTCCTCGGACCCTGATTATTCTACTAGAATAATCAGATTTGGAAGGGTTCTAATGTACGAAGAAATTTTCGTTATTTTAAGAACCCGTAACCCTTATGGACCAAAGAATCAATTTTCCGACGTTTGTTGAAAGACTCAGATAGCGGGGGAAGGATTTGAACCTTCGACCTCCGGGTTACCGACGCCTCGGTTATTTTGTTTGCCTCAGCGTTATGAGCCCGACGGGCACTCCTAGCTGCCCCACCCCGCTTTGTCTACTTTGGAATAATAGGCCATTTATAAATATTGTGTAATTGTTGTTGTAAATAATCTTAGCATTTTTCAGATATAGAACTCAACATGTATCTGTAGAATTGAAATCTTTTTTACACCTGTCTAAAGCAAGAACCAGCTACTCAAGAAAATGAAAAAATAAAAAAAAATTTTATGGGTACAGATAAACCCTTTCTGTTGAAATCACATCAGGTGCAGTGAATTCAGTCAGACTTGCTGTTCCGATTTTTGGAATAAAGTTTAGTCTAACGCTTTCTTCTTCACTAACCTTGCCTGGTGCTTCAAAGCAAAGCTTAACTATGTCTCCTCTACCAAGGTTTCCTTCACGATGGTTGCTTCCTTCCTGTTCATAGACTGCTGAGAAATAACCTTCACCTTCGTTGGCAGGAGTTACTATCATTGTTACACCATCATCAAGTGTATTGTCTGTGTTGGTCTCTCCTGTTACGGTGACATAACCGTAGGTTTCGTCTCCATCAGTTATCGCTTCATCCTCTACATCCAGTGTAACACCCTCTGATGCATCGCTTATGTTTTCACCAATGCTTACATTTATTTCATCAACTCCTGATAAATTAAAAGTTAGAGCATCTCCACTGTCAGCAACTTTCACAGTGTCAGTTTCTCCATCTCCGGAATAATCGTTTTCTAGATCCACTGCAGTTGTACTCAATTCTTCAACTTCTTCTTCCTGTGCAGTTACATAGCCGTCCTCGAAACCCCTTTCACAGTTGCTACCAACTCCTCTATACTGTAGGGAAGCTGTTTTCTCATCTGTGCTGAAAGTAAAGATTACATCGTCCAGCTTGATTGGGTCTGAACCCGGAGAGAGCTTTATTAGCTGCTGGAAGTCTTCAACTGATCCATCTCTGCCGTCTGTTGCTGAAACTTCAATAACTTCGGCGTTCGTTGAGATTTGTGCCCTGGCTTCCTGTCCTGTTGCAAGGCTTTTCTCTTGCAAAGAACTTACTGTTTGTATCAACACTCCTGCAGCCACTGCTGCAACTAAGAGCATAGCTATAAAAATTATTAGCGTTCCTACTCCCATTTCACCTTTTTTACTCATTTATCATCCCCCCTAAATATTTTTAGAGCATAGGTTGCTCCTTACTATTTTGGTATACTCTTTATGTTGTTTATTTAAATAATTTTCGATTTATGTACGTATAAAGTTAACAAATAAATAATATAGTATAAAAATAATTTAAAATTAATATGAAATTTATTAACAAAGGGTATCTTATAATTTGGATTATGGTTATACTAGTT
>CAZBGG010000117.1:781-4351 GCA_964491305.1 uncultured Methanosarcinales archaeon | reverse complement strand
GTATAAAATAAGGAACATGGGGAATAAGCCACTTAATTTTTCTATGCATTATTCCTCTTTTAGTACCAACCGGACAACAAGAACCTGTCATAACATTGGTTCAGGTGGTACTTGTCTTGATTATGGTAATTTTACCTGCGCCCTAATGGAGGAAAATGATGCCACAGGCGATAAAGTAGGCCATGATAGTGTTTTGGTTAATGAGAATGATAGCGTAATCTATCATGTCTATCAAAATGTGCTTTATCTTGATACTTCCCGTTATGATATTGGGGTTAATTTGAATATTACTAATTTTAATGGTGATGATGAGTATTACCATAGAAGCATGATCTTCAGCATAATAGATGAAGACCCTGTAGTAAGGGATTTTTACACAAATCCTTCAACATTTGTGGAATACAATAAATCCCTGTACATATTTACTGAAGTTATTGATGATGTGGATTATAGATTGGTTGAGGACAGTGCTTATTACAATGTTACATTCCCTGATGGAAGTGTTACCACTTATGATGAGGATATTTTTAGTGATGACATCTTTGGACTGATATATGAGTTTGATACTACACTGCCTGTTATGAACAATACAGGATTACATAATATTTCTTTTTATGTTCGTGAGAACGAAACCACCGGACAGGGCAGGGAGGTTTTCTCAGAAATTAATGTTACTGTTATTCCCAATACCAATTTTACACTCCAGCCAAGAAATTATACTGCAGAGGGTGTTAATTATGTTTCTAATGAAACATATAATTTTTATTACAATATATCAAATGAAGGCTTTGTTAATGCTTATGACGTCTATCTGACAGGTAATTTTTCAAGTAATGCCTCGGGCTTTGTCTCAAGCCCAATTCCTGTTGATGAAATATCTCCTGGTGACTCTCAGATAAGTGTTAATATAACTATTCCTGAAGGTGTTTCTCCGGGGAGTTATTATTTCACGCCTGAACTTAACTGGAGGGAGCCCAATGGAACGCTTTCTAAAGCTTCATTTGGAAATACTTCTTTGGAGGTTGCTCCTACATATTCCTTTGTTTTGGACGAGGTTCCACTTAATTCTACTGTTAAGCATGGAGAGTCTGACAGTCTTGAGTTTTACATAAACTTTACGGGCAATACTAGGACGGATGTTGATTTATTTGATATTAATGTCTCTTCGGGCTTGGATGTTGACTATATAGACCCACAGGCTTTTATGTATAGGGAGCCAGGTACAAGGGAGAGGGTGGAGTATGATGTTTCAGTTGATTATGGTGCTCCGCCAGGTTTCAGGGACTATTTAATTAATATCTCATCTCCACAGGACCCTGGCGAGGTAAGCCAGGTTAAAAGGAGTGTTTATACACCGAGGAATACTGAACATGAAATTTCGCCTTCAAATGTGACTATAGAAGCGGTTGCTGGCCAACCCTCCCTTAACACAGAGGTGAAAATCTTGTCAAAGGCTAATGTTGACCTTTATTTTGAGGCTAATCTTACAGGCAACATAACAGAATTTGCTCATCTCAATAAGCTTGATTATGTAGTCTCTCCGCTTGAGAGTACACAGTTGCCCATTAACTACACATCACCTCTTGATGAAAAAACATACGGTGGAAATTTAACAATCAACGATACAATCATTCCGGTGAGGGTAAACAATTATCACTATGACCTGAACATATTGGAAGCGGACTTTCCAGACCCGGCCATGCCAGGTGATACAATCTATGTTAATTTTGAGATAGTTTATAATGACAGCAGATTAATTGATGACTTATCTAACGATGTATATGTAGGGGATAAAGTTTGCAGTAATTCCAATGAAAATATTTACACAGATGGAACCTTTGGCATAGAATGTGACACTCCTGATTTACCGGATGGTCGCGAGTACCAGATAAATGTAAGGAGTGACTATGATGGGGAGGATTTTAAGATTGAAGGTATTACTGATATAGATGAGGAAAACTTAAAGGATGCAAGAATATTGTATGAGGATGTTTCACCTCCTGAATTTCACGATTCTATTCTGCCTTCCCCCGTCAGCTTTAACCAGAATGTAACTCCTTACGTCAATGTTACTGATAATGTTGAAATTTCAAGTGTTTACGCGGTAATATATACAGATGAATGGGAGCATGTAAAGAATGTGAGCCTTTCAGAGATGGAAGAATATGAAGATGTTTACACGACTAGCTTTATGATGGATGATTTTGGTTACTACAATTTTAATTATTATGCTAACGATACCTCAGGTAATGAAAAGTACTGGGAAAGGAACGATACAGTACAGGTTTATGATATCTTAACTTATGGCGGGAATATTAAAGATGATGTTGATGGACAAAGGCCAATAGTAAATGTTAGTTTTCAGATGGAGCAGTTAAGCACGGGGGATTTTACGGAATTTGAAACTTTTGATGGTGGAAATTACCAGGTTGACCTCCAGACAGACTACTATAACATGTATCTTGCTTATAACAACCCGATAAACTATGATGGCGATGATTTTATTGATGAGAATATGTATTTAAAACTTAGTGATGTTGACTTTACCAGAATAACGGAAAGTGATTTTATAGACAGTTATTATTTAACCCAGATTAATGTTGATGAGGAAGTTAATATTTATGACTATCCTATAAGGGGCTTTGCCTTAAAGGGTAATTTTGATAGTTATACGGAATTGGTTATTCCTTTTTATGATTCTGATGTAAGAGGTTTAAAAGATGATGGTCTTGACTGGGCTGAAGTATCAACCATGAAGATACATTATTGTAGTGATTGGGATTACTCGGATCCATCAAGTTGCAGGGATTCCTGGGAACAGTTAAACACAGTTATTGAGAGGGAAGGGTTTGATGTGGCGCACTTAGCACATGCAGAAACAAACTCACCCATTGGTGATTCAGTGGCATTTATCTTAGGTGCTGTTGAAGAAGGGGTTGGGGCGCTCTCTATTCCAGAGGATTATTTTGAGATTATTCTTGAGCATAATAGTACTCATAAGGAAGATATCGAGATGTTTTCATCTGGGTCCTCTGCAGTTCAGAATCTTGAAGTGGGTTGCGAGGGTGAAGGTTGTAGTTTCATAAGTTTTTATGAAGATTATTATAATTCCATTAGTGCCGGTGGCTCTGCTTATCTTAATTTAACTATCGATATTCCTTTATATACTGATGCAGGGAATTATAGTCCTGAAATTGTCCTCAACCATTCCGATGGAGTGGAAACTATTGATTATGATATAAGGGTTCTGGGCAAGCCCGAATGTACCTTTGATGTTGAAGAAGACTTTTTTGAAGTGGGTAGCTTAAATTCAGGGGAACTTACGAATCTTAACTTTAAAAATTATGGTAACAAACTCTGTAATGTTGTTTTGAATACTTCATCTGATGTTTTGGAGCTCCCTAAAAAGAATATATCCTTAACGTCAAATGAGTCAATGGTGATGCCACTGAATTTTACAGCTCCCAAGGAGCTGGGCTTTTCAACTTATACCATAAGTGGTGATAACGATGAATCTTCTGATTTGTTTATTGAAGTAACTCATGCTTTGGAAATTTTAGAAATGGTCCC
>CAZBGG010000117.1:0-771 GCA_964491305.1 uncultured Methanosarcinales archaeon | reverse complement strand
TGGAAATTGAATTTGAAATGAATAAATCTGTAGATGATCCAGGGGATGAAGTTAATGACTGGAGCGTTACCTTTGGGAATGAACCTTGTCTTGATATAGCTTATGATGATGGGATGATTACATGCAACGCTCCTGAGATAAGTGTTACTATTAACCAGACTGTTTTTGTGAAAGCTTATTTTGATGATCAGGTGGCAATTGCAAAGACCTACGCAGAATTCCTTGACCAACTGCCTCCCGAAATTCTCGATGTACCTGAAGAGGTTGAAGCAGGAGAGCAAACTATCCTAAATATATCGCTTTTTGATGACTCTCCATTAAGTGAAAGTTCAGAAGTTTATCTTACAGATACAGAGGAGGCTATGCCTTACAATATTGATCAGGAAAACCAGAATTTCCTTGTTAATTTCACTGGTTTTGACCTTGGGTTCTATAATATAACATTAATCGCTTCAGATATCCACGGTTCAGAGACAGTTCCTCATAATTATACGGTTAAGATATTTAAATATGCCAGTCTTAATGGAAGTGTAACTGATTATAGCGGAGAGGGCTTAGAAACTTTCATGAGGCTTAATCATCCCGTTAGTGGAGAAATTATAGGTTCCCATTATTTACATAATGGCTCTTATAGTTTTGATGAAATTCACAAAGGGTACTATGATTTACAGTTTGAAAGAGATAGGAATACTATAATCCTTAGAAATATCTTTGTTGACAATTTAACTGATATAATCAACTTTGAAGAAATCCAAGATTTCGCCCAGCTTC
>CAZBGG010000116.1:0-4407 GCA_964491305.1 uncultured Methanosarcinales archaeon | reverse complement strand
GATAAACAGTTACGGGAAGTTCCGCCGGCAACTTTTTGATGGGATCAATCTCCCCAGAATATTGGATCTCAAATTCTTTTTCCTCCGGATGGTCTACCTCAATGATCTCTACATCTCCTTCTAATTCAGATACATATTTAACTTCTTCTTTTACCTCACACCCAACGATGGTCACCATAAAAAACATTACAAAAAATGCAATTAATCTAATCTTTACCACCTCCTCTATTTTTATAATCAACCCACCTCTATATTATCGCCCCACATTTTCGCAGAAACTGTTCTCCTTCGGTGCGTCCGTATTGTTGAGCTATTGATAATGGAGTAGCTCCCTCACTCGTCTTTTTGTTTATATCAACCCCACAGTCAACCAAATACTTTAACACATCTAATTTGCACATTATAGCTGCCTCGTGCAACATATTCCATCCATTGCTTTTGGTGAATTTAATATCGGCTCCTTGTTGCACCAGATAATCTATTACTGAAATATCTCCATGCACTATCGCAACATGCAAAGGGGTGATCTCAGCAGCGCTTTGCTCATTCACATCCGCCCCATTCTCAACCATATAAACTACCACGTCTTTATTCCCTGATCGAGCTGCGAAGTGAAATGGTGAATACCCAGAAACATTTCTATCCATAGAAATTCCCATATCGATAAGATGTTTCACAGTAGAAAACTTCCCTGCTCTACAGGCTACGTGCAACAAATTAAACTCATTGGAGTTTATAGCATACAGATTTGCCCCTTTTCTGTGTAAGTAATCAAGCATTTCTGTATGTCCAAACCATGCTGCAGCAAACACTGGAGTTTCTCCATTAATATCCAAACTTTCTATACTTATTCCTTGTTCAAGCAAAAAATCAACAATTTCAAAATTGTTTTGCACTACTGCCTCATGTAATAATGTGCTACCATCATATTTGATGAAAAGGTTACTTCCCTGCATAGATAGCCGTTTAAGCCAGTCTATATCGTTTATAATAACTGCTTTAAAAAGATCGGGAACATCATTTCTCAAATCTTCGGCAGTTTTAGCTGACACTCCTTGAACTGTTAATCCCAGTGAAACAAGATAATCACGCATCTGTTCGTGATCAGATGTCAACATTTGCTCCCCAGGGATTGTTCCCCTGGTCGACTGAATCCTCAAGCTACACCCAGCTTCCCACAAAAATTGAACACATTCGAGATTGTTATTTTCAACAGCAAATAGCATAGGGGTAACTCCATAGTTTGTTTGCTTATATAGATTGACTCCTTTGCTGCATAAAAACCTCAAAATATCTAAGCTATTGTTTAGGGCTGCATGATGAGTAGGGGTTAAATAGTGATTATCAATAGCTTCTAAGCTTTCTCCTTTTTCAAACAAGGTTTCCATATAAGCTACATCGTTTTGGATGCTGGCATCGTGTATTGGCAACCTCCCTGTCTCATTATGCATTAAAATTCTCCTTTCTATATTATAGAATATTGATTTCGGGGGGTGTTTTAAGATTCAACTCACCGCACAATCTATTAACCATACTAAGAGTCATCATCCAAGAGGCACCGCTATGCCTGTATTCATGTATTTTTTCCTCAATATCTCTATGGCTTGCGTTTTCTTGGATTCCTTCCATGATTTGCAGTACGCTACCCAATTCTTTCCCTTTATATATATCTGCAATTCGAACATCAACCATTCTTTCCCATATATCCACTTGTCCCAGAACTTCTTTCCCTAGCTCCATCCATTCTTCTTTGCTTCTTAATTGATTCCAAAAGTCAGTATTTCTCATTTTTGCCACCACCTTTCAAATTTATCGATCTATTTGATTTATAACCATTGATTTTATTTCTTCGAGGTCTCTGTATATGCCGATTTCGTCAAAAATATTTTCTATTGATTGATGTATATTATATTTTTTTAAATAGTTTTCCATGAACAATAACTCCTGATCTACATCGTATTTCATTCTATGAAAATGTACAGCTATATCGTACAGAGGATCTGCAACGAGTGCTAACTCCCAATCTAAGATATTAACAGCATCTCCATCAATTAATATATTTTTGCGGTGAATATCACAGTGACATATCACAAATTCCCTGTTTGTTAAAAGCTTTCCTTTGGCTTTAAAATCATGAAGGCGACTGGGAAAAGCGTGTAATGTTGTATATTTATCCTTGTATTGCTCAATCAGATTACTAACAAACTCAAACAAATAACTATAAAAATCTACCGAACTTTCTTTCCATGGTGGATTGAAATGCGGAGGAACTTCAATGGAATGCAAATTGGCCATTTGGGTAGCTATTTTAATTACTATTTTATTGTTAACTCTATTGGGGTGGGGATGGATATTATCTAGTAGATTGCCTTTCTTATAAGAATAAACACAATAAGTATGTCCTTTGTGTTTTAATTTGTGAATTGGTTCCGGGTTGTTGATAATTTGTGTATATTGGTTTAGATATGTTAACACATCCCATTCGGGAATAATTTTAATATCCATCAGTTTGGCATTTTCAATAGGGATTCGCAATATATAGGGCTGACCATTGAAATAAAATTTATAGTTATCATGGTAAAAACCTGATAACTTTTCCAAGCCTTCTGGATGTTCAAGTCAATACAAAACCAAAAGTTGCCTTATAAATTTCCAAACCTTTGGCAAAATCCATCGACAGTCCTCCTTTTACTTATTTGATACTTTACAAACAAAAAAACACTTCTGCTGTTTTAAATAAAACAGAAAAAAGGAATCGTTAGACAGCTTTTACTATGTTGATCCCTTACCACCCCCTCCTAAGCTAAAAGATTTTACTCCCTTATTATTAGAATTCATTATCCATGAGATGTGTTGTTTCCAACAACAATTTCTCGCAAATTACTATTAGCTAACAATTTAAGCCATAGATTTATAAATACGCCTACCAAAACTACCACAATAACAGTTCCTATCCCTAAGGGTCCGCCTAACATAAAAGCTAAAACAAAAACTGCAAACTCTACAATAAATTTAGCTATACCTCTATCTATAGCAAATTTATTCGCTACAGCTATTGTTATACTATCTCGCACACCAAAACTTAGATTGATCTGAAACACAATCGCAATAGCAAAAGAAACTATAGCAAGCCCTACAACAAACTGAAAAACCCCTTCCATCATTGTAGTCTGCTCGGGAATAAAACCACTAAACATAATCAGATCAATAAACAAACCTTTGAGTATAGCATCAAATAAAGTAATAACCCCAGGTTTAACACTTGAAACGTATCCCGCCAACAAACAAACCAAACTGACTAATATAGTTAAACCCGTTATCTCACTTAAAGCTATATGAAGCATATCCCAGGGTGGAACCCCAATATTGGCTTTTATCATCATTACTATCCCTAAAGCAAATAAAAATATAACACCTGTTATACAACCATAGAACCTCATATCAACCTCCCTGCCTTCGCAACCTGATTAGTAATATGTGAACTTTTCCCGCCTTCGCTTCGCCTAAAGGCGGGAGAATTCCTAGCAATTTAGTTAAAATTTATCTTTGCTTCTTTTCTCTACTAATATTGCGGTTCGCTATCCACCTCCTACGCTCCCAGGCTTCTTCTTCGGTTTCATTCTTGATTTGTTCTAATTGCTGCCTCCTGAGTTCTTCAAGTTCTTCTTGAATTAAAACATTAAAAGCATTAATTAAAAGCTGTTTGTTTAGATACGGTGCCAAACCAAATATAGCAAAAAAGATAATACTATAAATATAACTGCCTTCAACAAGCGATACTATAGCCATTATTAAACTAACAACTTGAATTAACCCTATAGTGAAAACCTTAACAAGAATACAATAATGCTTCTTTAACACAGACGAAGCTTCTTCCATATCCCGTATCTCCGCTTCTTCCACCTCTTTAATCCTTTGTATCTCTTCCTCTATATCCTGCTTGCTCGCCCACAAACTCCTCCCCGTACCAACAATACCTTCTATTTCTTGCTCAACCTCTTTTCGTAACCTTTTTAGTTTACACAAAATATCTTCATCGTATCTATCCTTGTCCCTGAACATCTTACCCCTCCTTCCAACCTGACAAAATAATTTATTAAACAACACAAAAAATCAATTCAAATTATTTCCGAACAAAATAAACAATTTTATTTTTTAACAATATAGTATGCCTCCACAGCAAACTGTGGAGGCACAATCAAACAATTCTTATGTTCACCGATCCAAAACAATAAGTTTAAGAATATAGATTAACCGTAATATCGAAAAAATTGTCTTCCAGTAACTCAAAAGAAGTAGCTATTAAACTGGCACTAAAAGATCGAGGATTGGTCGTTACCACCTTCAGAAGTTCGTGTGTATCTTGAGAAACATACCGATTTATCTCATCAATAACCAAAATATTTT
>CAZBGG010000115.1:0-4453 GCA_964491305.1 uncultured Methanosarcinales archaeon | reverse complement strand
AAACATCTTTCATGCTCACACTTATTGCAAAGAGAGGGCTTGAGGATACGAGACAACCTGGTGCCTGTACTAAGGATATAAATTATCTTAAAGGTTACATAATGTTAAAGGATTTTGTGAGGGAGGGTGGTGACCTAAGCAAGCTTTATTATGGCAAGATTGGTATTGAGCACATAAAAATAATCGATAAGATTCCCGGGTTGATAAATCCGGCATTTTTGCCAATATTCCGTCATGTGAACTTCTTGATAAGGCATTTCTCTTCAGTGCTTAGAACTGTGATTCTTTTTCCCCTGACTCCCTTGAGAACAATAAATAGCAAGATCTATAAAAAGCTTCTAGAGTGATTATAATCCTACCCCTCCAAATACACCTATTGCAGCAGTTGATGCTATCCAGTAAACTATTTGGGATACAAAGAAGTACAAAGGAACATATTTGATGCCGCCTTTTATGTTTCCTTTTTCAATTATGGATACTATAAAGGATGAAAACAATCCGATTATTCCCAAAGATACTCTCGCAAAATTGTCAAATACTCTTGAATCAAGTTCAATTTCATTTACATCAAGCCCAAGAGGTGAATCCCCTGAGCCCAGGGACTCTGCCAACACATTTACAACATCCTTTATTATTTCAAACAATCCCTTGGAAAGGGCGAAAAGAACTGGGGCTATAAACATAACTACTATGGATATAAAAATAACGTACCCTAGTACTGAGGCTGTCATTTCTTCTTTTAATTCTCTGGTTTTTTGGTAATTTTCCACAACCTTATCCACAATTTCAGCAATAGAGCCTCCCTCATTTAGCTCGCTGACTATTAGGTCCATACTTCTTTTTAGCATTGGGCTGTCATATTTATCTGCAAACTCCATGAGTGCATCCTCAACGTCATTCCCCGTCATCACCTTTTTTGCTGCAATGCCTATTTCGTGTGATAAGATTCCAAATTCTGGTTTTATTGATAACCATAGTGCCTTATCAAAAGGCAATCCCCCCTTCAGGTTAGATGAAAGAACCTCGAAAAAAGAAGGTAGTATTTCTTCTAGTTTTTTAGTCCTATGATATATTACTAGGTCCACTGCATAATAAATGCAGGCGCTGGCAAAGGCTATAAATAAGAGCAGCAGTGAAACAAACGAAACGAAAGCCAAGATAGCAGTCAAATAGGCGGGGTATTCCAGGATACCTGGCAGTATATAAATAGAATATATTAAGATGGAAAGAGCAACACAAATGTAAAAAACTAATCCAAAGAATGAATATGGGTCTCTATTTAATCCAGCCTTCAGGAAAAATTTTCTTATGCCTGGTTGTATATTCTTTGGGATGAATGATTTACCCACTTCATAAGTAAAAAGTATTCCCATTAAACATTCACCGCTTTTCTGGTATTCTTAAAAATAGTTATAAATATGAACTGGATAATAAATAAAAAAACCCATATGCCCCTGAATAATACATTAGCCGTGCTCTCAGTACTTATGAATCCAAACAGTGAGCCCACAACCATTATTATTGCGACTCCCAGACTGGGAACAACTATGGCCACTATCATGTAGAACAATGAAAGTGAATTTAGCTTTTTACTGTATCTTCTTATCTCATTTAATTGCTCAGCGGCTATCTCATCGAGTTTTTTTGAAAGGCTTTCACTTACATCAACTCCTATCTTAAGTGAATTGTTGATTTGAAAAAGTATTCTTTTAAACTTGTCAGAAGGCGAGTACTTCATTGCTTTTTCCAATGCGCTCTCCATAGAGCTTCCCATATTAATGTCATCGACTATCTCTTTGAAGTATTTACCTGCTATTCCATATCCTTTTGAAGCCTCTATTAAAGATATCAGAAGGGGCTTTCCTGAATAAAGCTTAACTAAAAGAAAACGTCCTGCGAATAGAACTTCCCTGTCCAGTTCTATTTGTCTCTTTCTTACCTTAGTGATAGGTGATTTAATTACTAGCAAAAAGGACAAGAAGGTTGTTATGAAAAATATTGGGATTAAATAATATAATGAAACCATAGTCATGCTAAACATAAAAAAGAAGAAGGTTGTCATTCCCGTGCCAAACAGGAAAGCAGAACTTATAGCCTTTTTCACGAAACTCTCTGGACTTTCATTTATGTGTGCCCTTTTCAGTAGATCTGGCAAATCAGGGTATAAGCCGACTGTAGCCCTTACGAAGTCTACTATGATAACCACCTATCCAGAAGAGTACTCAACATCTAATCTTCCTCTATAAAATTTCGAAAAAATTAATCCTAGTCTCTCCAGAGTTTGGACATTATTATCAACAAGCCATTTTATTATGTTCTCTCTTTTTTCTATGGCCTCCTCCATGCTCTTATCGTCAAAGCCTGCATAAATTTTTAGAAGCTTGTTGATTACCTTGAACTCTCCGACTCTTTCAACTTCATTTTTATAAACGTTGAAGCGGTACACAGTATTTACTTCTCCATCTGAAGTGACCTCTGCGAACTCAAACATTCTTCTTGTGTTATCACGTCTATTCCTGTTTTGAACAACTATGGCGTTTAGGGAGCCTAATAATTTCTGTGGCAGGCCAATAGGCGGGTTACTAAGCCTGCTGATAACTTCTGATGCGGTGTTGGCGTGAAATGTACCATAAACACTATGTCCAGTATGCATTGCTTCGAAAAGGACTTCTGCCTCCTCTTTCCTTCTTATTTCACCCATTATAATTCTGTCGGGTCTCATTCTTAAAGAATTCATTATCAAATCAAGCATTGTAACACCGCCTTTTCCTTCTGGGTTGGGTGACCTGGTTGCTAATGGTACCCAATGTAACTGGGGTGGTAACTGGAGTTCTCTTGTATCCTCGATTGAGATAATTCTTTGATTTGCTGGAATGAAGCCTGCAATTGTATTTAGCATAGAGGTTTTACCCGAACCTGTACCTCCCGCGATAATAACGGATAACTCGTACTCAATGCAAAGCCATAGCAGCGCAGCTGTCTTATAATCAACAGTCTTGTTGAAGATCATTCTTGTTATGTTCCATGGTATGGTAGAAAACTTCCTTATTGTAAGGGTGCAACCCTTTGTCGAAATAGGGTTAAAGGTTGCATTAACCCTATCCCCTTTTAATAAATGGGCATCCAGAAGAGGATTTAGATTGGTTATATCTTTTGAAACATCCCTGGCAATCATAGTGGCGAAATGCTTAATTCTTGCCTCGGTTGGAATAACTATATTTGTTATCATCCAACCATGCTTCCTATGATAGATCCACACTGGCTCTTTTGAATTATTAACCACAATTTCTTCAATAAGGGAGTCTTTTAGGAGTATTTCAAGATATCCTAGTCCAAGATTTTGTTCAATTATGTAATTCATTAACATATCAATTGTTCTTTCATCTGCGTTTGGAAAGTAACGTATAAGGAGTACCATTATCTCTTTCCGAAACTCTTCTTTTAGCTTTTCTATCCCTCCCTCCTCACTTAGTTTTATTGAGCCAAGTCCAACCTGAGAGATAAACTCTTCACGTATTTTTTCAAGAATTACTTTGGTTGTCTTTGTCATATTGGTTATATTGACTTCATAAACTGGTACGTGGTCGACTCCTCTGAAAAATATGTTTACGTCAATCAAAGTATTATTGACATTAAGCTTATACGAATTGAGCCATTCATCGTAGACTTTCTTTTCTTTGATTCTAAATGATTTTTTCTCCCCACCCATCTTTATTTTTACTCCTCAACAAAAAAATAATTTCTTTTTTCCATGATTGTTTGAATGCTTATTCATTTTTTTTATTTATATTATCCATGTTTGGCCCATCTCCCATATCAGGCCCCTCTGGTTTATTTTGATTATTTTGGATATTCGGATTTTGCCCCTGCAGGTTTGTATTTTTTTCAGTGTCCCTTATTTCTTTCAGAGGCGGCATATTAGGTGTTGCTTGTTTATTTTGATTATTTTGGATATTCGGATTTTGCCCCTGCAGGTTTGTATTTTTTTCAGTGTCCCTTATTTCTTTCAGAGGCGGCATATTAGGTGTTGCTTGTTTATTTTGATTATTTTGGATATTCGGATTTTGCCCCAATGATTTTTGATTTGTAGCTGAGTTTTGATTTTCCCCACTTGGCTTGGTACCAGGAGGTGGCGAAGGCATGTCTCCCTGATTATTGGCAGAGCCTGTCATATTCCTTCCAGCGGACTGTTGTACTCTCTTCTGGTGTGTAACCATTTGGTTCAATACTTCATTTGTTTCTCCTATAAGGGTTGTTGTTCTGAAAAGCTTTAGTATTTCCCCGTAAAGAAGCGCCTTTTCGTAAGTATGCCCCTCTGGTAATGATAAAAACAAATTATTTATTCTTGTGTAGGTCTTATAGCTAATCTCTCCACTTCCTTTCTTGGCCAGGCTATGGGCATTCTCAATTTCGGCCATTAGCTCTTTCCTTTTCTTTTCAAAAAGACGTTTTT
>CAZBGG010000114.1:0-4501 GCA_964491305.1 uncultured Methanosarcinales archaeon | reverse complement strand
CGTTGCCAGTCTAGAACTAACTCTTTCCAACTCTTCTCTTTGTTCTATTTCTCTGATTACACTTTTTACCAAAGAATAACCGAAAAGCAGAAAGACAAACAATATAATCCCTTTGACAATTTGAATCCAAAATATATCTGTGAAAATAAAAAGATCAATAGCGAGAAGAATAGCCATTAATCCGATAAGCATTCCGGTTAGAGCAGTTTTTACACCAAATAATTTTTGTTTCACTATTGCATATGCGGTAAATCCAATGAAAAATATTGGCGCATAGTTTCCAAACTGATGTAATTCATAGCTACCGTACACAATCGGAATGAAGATATTGAAAATAATATTTAAAACTATTAGGATAAGTGTGCCTGTAAAAAAATACTGTATTCTTTTCTTTTTTGTTTCTGTTGCCGAAGAATAGTTTGCACGGAATCTGTAAAAAATAAATAAAAACACTACAAGAGCATATCCATAAAAAAAATAAGCTCCTGCTCCAAACATAGGAATCACTCCTATTTCTTCTATTTTAATGTTTTTTACAATTGTATCTGTAATCGTGGACAATAAAACAAACAAAAGAGCACAGACACTTACGAAGTAATTAAATTTTTTATGTTCCTTTTCTTCATTGAAAAAATATGCAAACAAGTAATAAAAAGAAACGATAAAAAATGTGGCACTAACGTAGGCAAGCTTAGCCCATATAATTGATTGTTCTACCGATGGCGCGAAGAAAGTTAGATATCCAAAAGTTGGCCAGAATACAAAGGAAATACAAACTAATGAAAAAAATTGATTTAGTTTTTCTCTAGGATTATTGAGATAAACCTGAAGACCCCAATATATACTAAGGGCAATTACTATAAGTAAAAGTACCCTGTTAATCAATAAATAAATTTCAATTTGATCCATTTTATTATTTGTATCCTTTACTAGACAAATGAAATGTCATTGTCTCTTCTAATGCATTCAAAACAAGGTTCGTTAATTCCTGTTTATTTATATCTTTTCCAATGTCTTTTATTTTATTGTATATGTCTTCCCATTCTTGAAGAAAGCATTCCTCTATTTTGCTATCTTTTATTTTTCTAATTATCAAATCGCCATTTTTTTTATCTTTTATTTCTTCTATACTAACAATATTATCTTCAACTGCTTTTGCGATAATTCCATTGGCAAAATCATTTTCTCTTACTTCTCTTTCCCATGTACTTATCCAGTTTCCAATCCTGGTCATTTTTTGAACTTCATATATAAGTGGTCTCAACTCCCCAACTTCTTTAATGTTTATGTTCTTAGAACACATTAGGTCTAAATCTGAATACACAAATATATTCATGTTGTAGGATGAAAAAGTCCAGGACTCAGTTAAGTTAATCAAGAACATATTTCTGCTTAATAAATGAGAGTATCTCATCGCATTGATTGTTTGCAAAAAGTCGTATTCAAAGATATCTTTGTATTCCTCGTATTTGGGAAATCTTTCAATCTTATTAATTATTTGATCCCACAGAGAAGTTGCAAAAAACAAAAAGTCTTTTTTTTCTTTGTTTAGGTGTTCTTTTTTGATAGCATCTCTGTCAAAAGGAATCTTGAAAAGTTCTTTTAATAACAATTGATCCTCTCCTTTATCAGCCACATCATCCAATACTACAATAAACATGGTTATTAAAACTTTTACTTCCAATAATTCTTTTTCATGTTTATTTATGGGATTAAATGGCATTTTCATTATTTGAAAAATTTCCCATAGCCAATTCCATATGAAGGGATTTCTTTTTCCTACTTTCTCATATTTCTTAACCCAAGAAACCACCTCATCAGAGGGATTTGAATTTTTTACCTTGTTAATTTCATTTTCTATCTTAACGGGAGTTAATTCTTTTAAGATTTTTTCTATAGCCATAAAATTAATTTTACCACAAATAATCACTTGATTTTTCCCATGCACTGAAAAACTTAAACAAATCATTTATGTTTTTCGAGAGAACGGGATTGGAAACAATTTCCTTTTGTCCCTCCGGAGTTTTTAGGTAAGAAAAGTTTTTCCCAGATATTACATTTCCTACTTCATTAAAAACCTCATTTTCGAAAGAATAAAATATTTCACTTGCTTCCAACACTTCTTCACTTGCAAAGGGAAACTTATTTATCTCTTTTTCATAATCTTCTAACCTTTCTTCATTTATACATTTAGCCGCTGTTTTTCCAGAAAGCATTGATTGATTCATTCCTCCTTTAAAGAAAGGATCGGCAAATCCGGCAGCATCCCCTATTAGTATAGCATTATCTTTGTATGCAGAGAAAGAATCTTTAAGGATAGGAATAAATCCGCTTTTGTTTTTTATAATCTTTAACTCTCCACACTCTTTCTTCACTTTATTTTCAATAAAATCATCAAAAGCATCCATTTTTATGTTTTTACCACAAACTCCGATATTTGCTGTGTTTTTTGATTTTGTGAATATCCATGCATATCCCCTATTATACTTCTCATTATCAAAGAACATTTTCACTCTGTCTGTTTCTAAATCCTTTTCTGTTTCCATGAAGTACTCTATTCCGGGATAGAATTCCAGCTTTTCTTTAACTTCAGGGAAAACTATCTTTCTTACAATAGAGTTAGCACCATCAGCGCCAATAATGTGTTCTGCTTTGAAAGTTTCTCCATTTTTTGTTTTTATCTCCCAAAGATCACCGCTTTTTTTTAGTTCAACGACTTCTGTATTTAATTTTATTCTATCCTCTATGGGTTTTGCCAGTGACTGTTCAAACTTGATTCTGTTTATAACATAACCTGAGGGATTCTCGTGATATGTTCCGAAAGACTTTCCACTAGGAACAACTCTTTCTACCACATGAAGAACACAAGAGATCCAATCATCATCTGGCTCTATCTGATGCATGGATAAAGCTTTTTTGCTTATCCCCTCTCCGCACTGAACCGGTTCTCCAATGACACTTTTTTTGTCCAGTATCAAGAAATCATCCAGATTTCTTCCTGCAATTAATCCTCCGGGCCCCGCACCGATTATAATAGTTTTATATGTTTTTTCCATATTCTAGTGATTATAACAATTACTATTAAAATCGGCAAATAAAAAAATAACACAAAAGAGACCTCTGCTATTCTAAACACTATAGCAGAGTGTATCATAGAACCTTAAAGGCATTGATTAGTAAATTTAATACTCTTTAGCAAATAAAACTCTTTGCTTTGAAAGTTTGCCTGTGTATATGCACTTTCCCTCTTCTTGAGGTTGATCAAATGGCAAACATCTTATTGTCGCCTTAGTTTTCACTTTTATTTTTTCTTCAACTTCTTTTTCTCCACACCAGTGAGCCATCACAAATTTATTTTCTTCTGTTCTCTTAACAAAATCTTTCCATGTATCCACACTGTATGTATTTTTTAGTCTGGAATCCATCGATTTTTCATATAATCTTTCTTGCATCTGTTTCAAACTTTCTCTTACTGTGTTTTTTAGTTTTTCAAGTTTGACAGACATTTTTTCACCGGTATCCCGTAAGACCATAACTACCGATTTTTCATTAACATCTTTCATTCCTACTTCAAGGCGTAAAGGTACTCCTTTTTTCTCCCACTCATGAAACTTACTTCCTGGAGTAATGTTTTCTCTGTAGTCTATCTTTAAAACTCCTACTCCCCTTAACTCAGTTTTAATTTTTTTGATAAAATCAAATATTTTACTGTTATTTTCCTCATCTTTCAGTATCGGAATTATAACCATATGAATGGGGGCTATTTTAGGAGGAAGAACAAGACCTTTGTCATCACTATGAATCATTATTAATCCTCCCATAATTCTTGTGCTCATACCCCAACTTGTTTGGTGTACATGTTGAAGATTTCCCTCTCTGTCGTAATAAGTAACGTCGAATGCTTTGGCAAAATTCTGTCCCAAATTGTGAGAAGTGGCACACTGAAGAGCTTTTCCATCCTGCATCATTCCTTCCAGCGTATAGGTGTATTTTGCTCCGGCAAATTTTTCCTTTTCTGATTTTTTTCCATCAACCAAACTCATAGCAAGATAGTCTTCCGTAAACTTCTTATAAACTCCAAGCATCTTCCTTGCTTCTTTTTCTGCCTCTTTTTCCGTTTCATGGGCGGTATGTCCTTCTTGCCATAAAAACTCAGAAGTTCTTAGGAAAGGACGGGTGCGCATCTCCCAACGCATTACATTTGCCCACTGATTTATAAGCACAGGTAGATCTCTCCAAGAATTTATCCATTTAGAGAAACTGTGGTTTATTACCACTTCTGAAGTAGGCCTTATAATCAACTCCTGATTTAACTTAGCATTTTCATCAACTATAATTTCTTTTCCTTTTTTCTTCATGCGGTGATGTGTTACTACCGCACATTCTTTAGCAAAACCTTCCACATGTTTTGCTTCTTTAGTTAAAAATGATTTGGGAAATAAAAGAGGGAAATATGCGTTTACATGACCTGTTTTTTTGATTTTTTGATCCAGTATTTTTT
>CAZBGG010000113.1:0-4507 GCA_964491305.1 uncultured Methanosarcinales archaeon | reverse complement strand
ATCTGCAGAACGCTATCAAAATAGTTGGGGATTATAAATATTTGGAGAAGGTCAATAGAATAGTTATCTCAGGGGTAGGTTCCGGTGAAGTTGCAGGTGGGTTGGTTAAAAATTACCTTTATTCTCTTGGAAAAAAAGTTGAGGTTATAAATCAGCACTTCCTTCCTGATGATGTTGATGGGGATACCTTGGTTTTTATTCTCTCATATAAGGGTAATGAAGACGAAACTATGTTATGCTATAGAAATGCCTTGAGAAAAGGATGCAAGATTGTTGGGATGTTAGGCGGAGGAAAGCTGGTAGAGTCATTTAGAAGAAATAATGTGGAACATATAACCCTGCCCAATACCATACCGGATTGTGTGGCTCTAGCGTATTTCTTTATGGGAACTTTAAGGTATTTGGAAAATTCAGGTATAATAAAGAGCCAGAAAAGCGAAATTGAAGAATGTCTGGGTTCTTTGAAGAAGCCCGAATATATGGATATGGGTAAACACCTCGCAGTTCAATCAAAAGAAAAAATACCTCTTGTTTACGTATCGCCTGAGGTCTGGTCTGTTGCATCTTCCTGGAAGTATCTGTTCAATAGAATAGGTAAAAGGCACGCTTTTTGGGCTTCTTATTCTGCCTTGGCCCATTCGGAGCTAGATGGCTTTGTAGAAAAAAACGCAGGATACCATGTTATTTTTTTGAGAGATCAGGATGATGATAAACATATACTTAAATCAATAGACGTTTCAAAAAGGATTGTAAGAAATAGAGGTCAGACATTGACTGAGATCCTTATTAAAGGTAATAATAAGTTGAGTAAAATATTTTCTTCTTTGTTCATAGGTTATTGGACTTCTTACCATATGGGTGAGTTTGGGAAAAATATTGACAAAAAAAGTCTTGTGAATAAGTACAAAGAAGATTATGGCAATAGTGTTTAGGTGTACTTTGATGGGCATTTATTTGGATACCAAAAATAGTTTAGTAGGGGATTTTTCAGGTCTTTCTGACAAATTTGAGGAAATAAAGAATATGCCTTTCCCCTCTTTTGTGCTCAAGAATTCCCTCGAGAAGGAAAGTCCTTATTTTATTGATAAGCTAAGTGGATTTAATAACGTCTTGTTAATTGGTAATGGTGGCTCGGTAAATGGTGCCAAAGCGTACTATGGTTCTCTTTTTCCTAAAAAAACATTTGAATTTGTAACAACAATGGAGCCGGACTTTTTGAATTCTATGGCTGATAAATATTCTCCGGAAGATACACTGGTTCTAGCTGTCTCAAAATCAGGCACTACTGTAGGGGTGCTGGAGTCTTTGTTGTTTTTTATGGGAAAGGGTTATGAAATAGTGGTGATAACTGATAAAGAAGGTTCTTTATATAAAATTGCTAAGACAAGGGGTTGGCACACTATTCTTCATCCCCCTGTTGGTGGAAGATTTTCTGCTGGTACTGCCTCTGGCCTGGTTCCTGCCTATATTATGGGTTTTGATGTTGATAAGATAAAAAATGGTCTTGAAATTGCATATAAAAAAAATAGTCCTAAAATTGGGGTTCAGGACAATCCATCCCTGCAACTGGCTTCTACTTTGTACTTGCTTGAGAAACAGGGGATTCATGATGTTTTTATTCCGGTCTATTCTGCCCAGCTGTGCTCATTTTTGCCTATTATAATCCAGTTGATGCATGAAAGTTTTGGTAAAGAGAACAAGGGCCAGAGTTTTTTTGGAGACATTGCTCCGGAAACGCAACATCATACAAATCAGAGGCTATTTGGGGGGCGGAAAAATATATGTGGTCTGTTTATTCATGTTTTGAACCAGAAAGATAAAACGACCAAGATAGTGGTTCCAAATGATATCAAAGATGTTTTCCTGAAAGGCAAAAAACTCGATTTGTTGTCACTTAATACATATGAGGATGCTTTGAGATTTGAATATCTGGGCACATATAATGATGCGGTAAATAAAAACATTCCCGTTATTGATATCGCTATTGAAAGAGTTAGCGAAAAAACAGTTGGGGAATTGATGGGTTTTTGGAAATATGTTGCAGTTTACTCGGCTATATTGAGGGGTTTAAATCCCTATGACCAGCCAATGGTTGAAGGTTCTAAAGAAATAAGTTTTAATAAACGAGTTGGCATGTAAAAGCCATTAATTATTTATAGATTTGTTTAATTCTTGGTTTTATGATAATAAAACAACTAAGACTGCATAATATACGTTCCCATGAGGATTCCCAAATAGATTTTCCTGAAGGAATAATTCTTTTGAGCGGCGATATTGGTTCAGGCAAAAGCTCTGTTTTATTAGCGGTTGAGTTTGCTTTATTTGGTGTTAAGAGGGGTGAAACAACTGGCAATGGCTTATTGAGGTATGGTAAGCGCGAAGGCAGTGTTATTTTAAAAATAGAGGTAGGAAAAAAAGAGATTTATATAAAAAGGGTCCTAAAAAGGATGAAGTATGGGGTTAAACAAGATTCAGGCTACATTATTATAGACGGAGTAAAGACTGAGGGTACAGCTGAAGAGTTGAAGGCAAAAGTTTTGGAAATCTTGGGTTATCCTCATGATTTGCTAAAGAAAGGTAAGGACTTGGTATACCGTTTTACTGTTTATACACCGCAGGAGCAGATGAAAGCCATACTTATGGAATCTAAGGATGAGCGCCTTGATACCTTGAGGAAAGTTTTTGGTGTTGACAAGTACAAAAGGATAAAAGAAAATTCTCTAAAGTATATAACATATCTTAAGGGAGAAAGGAAACGTCTTGAGGGCAAAGTAGAGGGTTTTTCTGAAAAAGTGAAAGAAAGGGAGAGAAAAAATAAGGAAGTCAATGAGCTTAAGTTAAAGATTAAAGAATTAGAGCCAGAGTATGAAAACAGAAATAAATATGCTCAAGAATCTAAAAAAAGACTACAGGAACTAGAGGATAAAATAGATGAATTTAGAAGTCTTGAGAATCGCCTGAACGTATTAGACGCGCAACTTAACGAAAAAATAGATTTAAGAAAAAATACGAAGTTAGATTTAGAAAAGTTAAAAGAGGAATTAAAAGATTTAGAAAAAGAAAATCTTGAAAAAGATAGCACCGACTATGGCAGTATAATAAAGGGGAAGAGGGAAGAGTTAAAACAACTTGAGGTTGATTATAACTCAGTAAGAAGGTCCCTTAGCGAATGTGAAATTGAGATTAATAACTGTAAAGAGATTATCAAAAAAATTTCCAACATCGATAAATGCCCCACGTGTGAGCAGGATGTTGTAAATGAGCATAAGCAGGTTGTTTTCAAAAGAGAAAATGATAAGATTAAGAGTTTTTCTAAAAATGGAACTAAATTAAATTCACAACTTGAAGATATATCTGGCAAAATCGCATCCACGAAAAAAGAGATTGATTATTATCTGGAAATTGAAAAAAATCAAGCTATAACTTTTGAAAAAATAAAAGCTCTAGAAGACAAAAATAAGACTATTGAAAAATACAACGAAGAACTGGAAAGGCTGAAGAAACAAATAGGGGATTTAAACTCAGAAAAAATAACTCTTTTTGATAAACTGAAGGGATTTAAAGAGGTTCAGAAAGAGTATAACCATGCTAAAAAGGAAGCGGATGATTTTGATAAGCTACTGAGGGATAAAGAGAATGAGCTGATTTCTTTAAGGACTAAAGTGGAAGAGGGTGAGAAGATTATTCTTCTGTATGATAAAGAAATACAGGAGAAAAAAAATTTTAAAGAAAGGATTAGAAAGTTTTCATCTTTACAGAACTGGATGGAAAGTGATTTTTTGAGTTTAATGTCTCTAATGGAAAAGAGTGTCATGGCTCAATTATACAAGGAGTTTAACGAATTGTTTATTGAGTGGTTTAGAACACTTATAGAGGATGAAACTTTGAACGTAAGGCTTGATGACCAGTTCACACCTCTGGTTGAACAGAATGGTTATGAAACAGATTTGTATAATTTGAGTGGTGGAGAAAAAACTTCGATTGCACTTGCTTATAGACTTTCACTTAATAAAGTTATAAATGACTTTATAACACATATAAAGACTAAGGATATTATTATATTAGATGAACCTACAGATGGTTTTTCTCAGGAACAACTCGATAACGTAAGGGACGTAATTGAGCAGATAAATGTGAAACAAGTTATTATCGTAAGCCATGAATCAAAGATTGAAAGCTTTGTTAATACTATTATACGCGTTGAAAAGAGAGATGGTGTTAGCAATATATGTTGATCGATATTTTGTATTTTCTGTATTTTTCATTAAACGGCTATTAATTGTATAAATTATTGTAGAATTACAATTAACTATTATAATATATGAAACGAAACATTTATATAACATTTATGTCAGGATAGAAAGAGAGGTGATTTTCATGGTAAAGAAAAAGACGGTGAAAAAGAAGTCGGTTTCTAAAAGTTCTAGTAAGAAATCTGCTCCAAAGAAGAAGGTTGCAAAGAAGGCTCCAGTAAAGAAGTCAGCTGCAAAGAGCTCCACAGCAAAGA
>CAZBGG010000112.1:0-4527 GCA_964491305.1 uncultured Methanosarcinales archaeon | reverse complement strand
AGTAAGGTCAGTTGAAGTATGTGGACCAAACAAATCAACCATTCAAATCACCCAAATAGTTTTCTGCCTTTTCAAAAAAACTAACAAGGTTGCTTTTCAAGATATAACAAGATGCTGCCATCTTGTGACCTCCCCCCCCAAAGTGATTCATAAATTTCCCAAGATCGAGATCACCGTACTTGTTATGTTCAGAAACCCTAGCTGATATTTTGACATAATCCCCGTTGCCGTAGCTTGTGAAAAGAACACCATAGTCGCCGGGCAACATCCTGTTTTTTGTGATAATTCCTCCGAAAACACCAGTCAGTTTTCTTAATCTAACATCACTCGTAATACCATTAAGATTATTGAGATTCAAATAAAAAACATCATCACAAATGTTCCTTAAACCATTAGACATCAGCCCTTCACATACATTCATCCCTTCACTTACAACAGATTTATACTCTTTATGAATCTGATTTATTTTGTTTTTACAAGACTCAAGAATTGTGTCCCTGTTTCTGTCTTGTGAAAAAAAATAGGTTTCAATAGCAGCGTGAATTTCCTCACTAAAATCAAGTTTTGACAGAGCCGTAAGCATATTTCCAACTTCGGAGATTGATAAGCCACCAAAAAGATATTTATCCGTGCTCACAATATGTTGACCTTGTTTTAATTGAGCCAATGAAACTTCCCTTATATTTTCATCGCAATATTTTGATATGTTTTCAGAAAAAAGATGCCTTAGTCTCTGCTGCATTTCTTTTGAGTGATACATCAAAGGTAATGAGACGTCCTTGAACCCACTATTAAAAAGAAACTGCTTCGCGAGACCGTCTCTCTGGCTCCCTTTAACATCATCAGTAAAACAAAAATCATCTGGAACCGTTCCTTTAATCCCATACTTCAAATTAAAAGGTATTGAAGATTCAGAAACAACCTTATATAGCGGCTTTGTGCTGTAACCATAAAAGGGCGAATCGACGTGCTGTATAATGTTTCTTTTTTCCAAATAATCATAAATAGATTTGTTGAGACCACAAGGTCCCTGCATATCTGCATCTGCCCCCGAAAGTGCAACAATGCCTAAAAAATCTATCAAATTTTGCTTTTTCTTATTATTTGAGGCAATCCTTGTATCAATACACCCTTCGCTATCTTTCAATTCGTCAAACAAACGATTTAAGAACAAAAAAGAGGCAACGCTACCACTGATCTCCAAACCACCATCAATACCATAATCATGCGGATTTATGTTTAAAGGAGTAGAAATATTGGATGTTGAGATATGATGGTCTATGTTAATAACATTATGAAAGAATTCTACACAAGAATCACCAAAAGTGCCAATGTCACTGATTAGATAAAGACCTTCACCCATTTTTGAAGCGATGTTTGCAGGGTGGTCCTGGCTTTTTTCGTTTTCCGAAAAACCCATTATCCTTAATGAATTTATGCGGGGGCTTTCGTTAAGACCCATGTAATCCTTCATGATCTTAAATCCGATATCATTTATAAGAAGGCTGGCAAGACCATCTGCATCAGCCATATGGGATATATTATTCAGTGAATGTTCTTCTGAATAACACCTGGAGAGAAAATCAGCGCAATGCTTCACTGGATGTTTAAGTGAAGACATAAAGTCCCCATACTCCAAATAGTTTCTTTCAATAACATCTCCTAACTCAACCATACAAAACACAACCGTAATTACTATATAATAGGTAAAGATGCAAATTTTATAAATGTTACAGTCGTATAAAATATATTTCTTAAAGATTTAACAACCTTTTAGGCTTATTCATTAAGATTTTGGCTTTTTTTTAATCTTAAAACAAAATATATGTTATTACTTATAGGACAAAACATAATGAAAATTAAAAAGGAGTAACATCTATCTAATTACTGATGCTTCCAAATAAGGGAGAAGACGAGAGTACCAGAAAGGATGGAGTTAATATAGGTATTGATGAGTCCCGCAATGGAGAGCCATATGAGATTTATGTGGCAGTTTTTTCTAAAGGGCCTCTGGAAAGTGCAAGTCAGAAAAAAGGCAAAGATAACGGAAGAGAGAACATTTGTGATATTACAGATGAAGATTGGTTTGAATACATAATCTTACCAAGAGTCGAAAAAGATATACTTCTTGAGTACAGGTCTAAACTGGCATGCATATCTTCTTTCGTAATGTCTAATCTTAGACATGGAAGAACAATTGATACTTTGGTAGTTGATGGAGAAACAACACATAGTTTTGAGGAAGACCTATACAAAACAATTAAGACAATGGCTTATCCAGAAAGAAGCAGGGATTTTTTGATGCCAGAATATATAGTTTATGAGCCGAGAGCAGATGTAAATTATGAAATAGTTAATAAAGCTGACAGGGTAGCCTACCAACTAAAGCTATACCATGAAAGAAACATAGGGCAAATTAAAGATAGATGGGTAGATTATAAACTAAACCCTGACTGGGGACTATTTAAGCAAGTGTTCAATTCCATAGATATAATAGATGGGTAAACAAAAAGGGCGACCGCCGAGATTTGAACTCGGGCTATGGGATCCACAGTCCCATGTGCTAACCAGGCTACACCACGGCCGCCAAGATTCTGCACAGTGCTAAGTATTGATTTAAAAGTTTTACTGTTGGCTGTCCTTTTTGTTGAGTACAAAAATTATTTCGCCCCTATTTTCGTACCAAATTTTTTGCCAATCCGTTTTAACCAATTATAGGATTCCCAGTAAATCTTTTACTATCAATTAGTATGAAACAGCCACAGTAAGGAAAGTTTTTTAACCAATTAAGTATTTGTAAGTAGAAAGAGTAGATAACTTTGAAAGTGTAAAGGTGCAATGATCCTTGTGAACACCCACTGAGCGAAAGCTGTGATGAACGGAAGTAACTAGGTAGCGCCGCACAATTTCATTGATTTATCTCTCGTAAAAAAACAAGCTAAAGAAATTTTAGTTATAACATAGCCGGTAGGTCACATTTAAAGAGGCAACCTGGAATAATCACATGAAAATTATTTAAACAGAAATCCTGAAGAATGGCATTGCTTCTTGGACCACAAGAAATGGTGAACACTAACAGCAATAACAATACAAAAAAATTTAGCCAAACATTTTCTTAAATGACTGGTCTTCCTCTTCCTTCTGTTTTACTTTTTCGATGGCTTTTAAGAAATCTTCGGCAGTAATCTCTTTTCTATTGTTCCTAATAGCAAAATAACCTGCTTCAGTTACTACTGCCTGGACCTCTGCTCCCGAGAAACCTTCCATTCTCTGGCATATGCCATCTTTGTTTATTTTTTTATCAAGAACCATCTTCTTTGTATGAATTTTGAATATCTCCTTGATTCCATCTTTATTGGGGGATGGAACTTCCAATAGCCTATCAAATCTGCCTGGCCTAAGTATTGCGGGGTCCAAGGTGTCTATCCTATTTGTGCATCCAATAAGCTTTATGTTTCCAAGAGGCTTAAAGCCATCAATTTCCGCCAACAGCTGCATGAAGGTCCTTTGTACTTCTCTTTCCCCGCTTGTCCCAAGCTCAATCCTTTTAGCAGCCAAACTATCTATCTCATCAATGAACACAATAGTTGGTTTTTTCTCTCTGGCAAGTTGAAATATTTCCTTTACTAATTTAGCACCCTCCCCTATAAACTTCTGGACCATTTCACTGCCAACTATCTCTATAAATGTAGAATTAGTCGAAGCAGCAACAGCCTTGGCTAAAAGTGTCTTACCGTTGCCGGGAGGACCATGCAAAAGTACACCTTTAGGTGGACTTATACCCACCTCCTTAAATAACTCAGGCTTCTTCAAGGGAAGCTCTACCACTTCCTGTATTTCCTCTATCTGGTCATTTAAGCCACCAATTGTATTCCAATTAGTTTCAGGTTTTTCGATTATAACAAAACTTTCAACATTGAACTGTTTATTCATTTGTATCTTTTTTATCGCTGTGAGATTCTTTTGCTCGCAGAGAACCGCATCCCCTGCCGAAATTTCCTCACAGTCATTAGAAATGTTGACAAGAAACCTGTTCCCATTTGGAGTCTTTATAATCACTTTCTCATCAACTACATCAACCACATCACAAACCATCAAAGCAGGCTGCCTATACTTATTGATCTCAGACTGTAAGTGATTTATAGTCTCTCTTAGAATCCTGTTTTCCCACTCTACCCTGTTCTCGTACATCGCTTTGTTGCTGGATTGTTCAGAGTCCATCCTGTTTTCCAGCTGCTCGTTGTATTCACTGTCCATTGGATGACGGATGTAATGACTTTATATAAATATTTCGAATAGTCTACTTCAGCATTTTGCCTCTTTTCATAACCCAAAATTCATTTCCTTTTTGGTCTACACCATATATATCAAGCTTTTGTCTTTTCGCATCAATTACAAGATCAGAATGGTAATCCGTAGCCTTATCATCCTCAAAACCTGAACCCATGGCTATATGAATCATATCTGCTATCTTTTCATTAACAATCAGATAATCACAAACCTCTGCTTTAGGATTAGTATTTATTG
>CAZBGG010000111.1:0-4549 GCA_964491305.1 uncultured Methanosarcinales archaeon | reverse complement strand
AACGGTGGGAAAAATGAAAAAATTAAAATAGGGTAAAGTGATTTACTGTCCAGATGAGAAGGATAAGGTCTAATAGCTTTGGAAGTGCATTGATTCCGATTATTGTGATTAATGTGATTGTTTTTTTGGTGCAGGTACTGGCACCATCTGTTGGATTTGACTTTACGAGGACTTTTGCCTTGAAACAGTGGGATCTTTTTTCAGCACCATACACATTGATTACTTCTATGTTTATGCATGGGGGAGGGTTTCATCTTTTCATAAATATGTTTATCCTCTATATGTTCGGTGGCCTTCTTGAGCAAAGAATAGGGACTCGGAGGTTTGTGATAATATATTTTACAGCAGGAATTCTTGCTGCTGTTGCTTCAAATTTCATATATCCGATGGCAATTGGCGCTAGTGGAGCGGTTATGGGTATTGTAGGCGTTGTGATAATACTGATGCCTAATCTTAGAGTACTTTTCTTCTTCATTGTACCGATGCCACTTTGGATTGCGGGAATATTAATCACATTAATAGAGCTAGTGGGTGCTTTTGGAACCTTTGGACAAGTTGCTAATGTAGCCCATCTTGTTGGTATGGCGACTGGACTGGCTTATGGGTATACTTTAAGGGATCAAAAGAAAAAATTCAAAAGAAAATTTGAGGGGATGACTCATCTGGGTTCAGAAGATATCGAGGATTATCTAAAAAGAGGCAGGCTTTAGCAAACTATATAAATCCCCGGTTTATCACGGGAAATTAAAATGTATGATGTAGCAATAATAGGAAGTGGACCAGCAGGAGTTACAGCGGCGATATATTGCGCAAGGTATAAACTTAGTACCCTTGTTCTTTCAAAAGATATAGGTGGATGGGTTAATAGTGCTAATGTTATAGAGAATATGCCGTCCAATCCGGAGATAAGAGGTAAGGAGCTTGTGAAAAACTACAGGACACAGATAAAAAGCAATGATATTGATTTTAAAAAAGAAACCGTTAATTCCGTTGAAAAAGAGGTTGAGGTTTTCCTGATAAGGGGTAAAGAGAAAGAATATAAGGCAAAATATGTGATATATGCCTTGGGAACTAAAAAAAGAATGCTTGGAGTCCCGGGTGAAGATAAATTCTTGGGAAATGGTATTCATACTTGTGCTACTTGTGATGCGCCCTTTTATCTTGATGAGGATGTGGTAGTAGTTGGTGGCAATAACAGCGGTGCTTCAGCTGCGCTGCTTTTGGCGGAGTACGCGAATAAGGTTTATTTGGTTGAGCTTATGGATAATTTGCCCATGGAGCCAGTTTGGCTTCAAAGGATTAAGGATAGCGGGAAGATAGAAATATTGACTGGTGTTAGCGTGAAGGAGTTTTATGGTGAAGACGAATTGTCTGGCCTTGCTCTGTCAAATAACAGGAAGTTGGATGTTAAAGGTGCTTTTATTGAAATAGGTTCAGATCCAAACAACGATATTGCTAAAGGTATAGGTGTGGAGATTGACAAAGCTGGTTGTATAAATGTAGGTGGAGACCAGGGAACTAACATAAAAGGGCTATATGCAGCGGGTGATATAACCAACAATTCCAATAATCTAAGGCAAATTGTTGCTGCCCAGGGAGAGGGAGCCGTAGCGGCGAACTCAGTATATAAAGATATGATGGAAAAATAATTTTTCTAGAGGTGTAATGTAAAATGAGACATAAAGAACAAAGGGTTTTAGTGTTATTTGATGTGCAAAACCTTTACTACAGTGCTAAGCACATTTATAATCAGAAGGTGAATTTTAAGGCTTTGCTTAATGAGGCGGTTGATGGCAGAAAGCTGATAAGGGCTATTGCGTATGTTATAAGCACGGATATAAAAGAGGAGTCTAATTTTCACGATGCATTAAACAATGCAGGTATTGAGGTAAAATCAAAAGACCTCCAGGTATTTTATGGCGGTGCCAAGAAAGGCGATTGGGATATTGGTATCGCAATGGATGCAGTCAGGATGGCCAAAAAAATCGATACTTTAGTGTTGGTTAGTGGGGACGGTGATTTTAAGGACTTGCTTTCTTACATGAAATCTCACGGTTGTAGGACAGAGGTTATAGCGTTGGGTAAAACATCTTCAAAGTTGCTTAGGGAGGAGGCTGAGCTTTTTGTTGATATGGAAGATAAGATTGAAAAGTTCCTTATAGGTCCAAATAATAACAAGACTGCTGGTTCAACCAAAGGAGCTAAAAGAACATCTCAAAAGAGTACTTACAAAAGTGCCGGAGCTAAGAAGGTTTATTCTAAGGATAGCGCGGATAAAAAGGATCCTGTTGCTTCAAACCTTGATGTGATATCTTCAAAATTGAGCAAAAAAGAGGAAGATAAAGATTTTTCAATGCCTGGAAAAGTTTCTGAGGAAGAATCCAAAGATACAGACAAGAAAGAACTTAAAGAAGATGGGGCTGGAAGTGCTGAGGTTAAGGATACAGCCTCTAAAAAAATAGGCTCCAAGAAGGTGGATTCTGGCAAAACAGGTGCTAAAAAAGAGGAGACAAAAAAAGGAGGCTCTAAAAAGCCTGAGTCCGGGAAACAAGGCACCAGAAACGGGGAAGGTAAACAGAAAGACTCAGGTGATAACCCTGATAGTGGTTCTGGGAAGGAAGACAAAAAGGACTCTGGTATTGCTTCAAGGTTAAGGAAGCTGATTTCCGAGTAGCCTCAAGTTGTTATTGGAGCATTTCAAAAACAAAGGCGGGCTTTTTCCCCCTAAAAATTTAGACTATTCCCAGGTTGTTAGATGAAGCGTTACTTGCTCTCCTCTTCTAATCAATGTTTTCAAATCATAACTTTCTATGTTAGTAATGTTTTCTTCAGTGGTTATGTTTTGTTGAATTATGCCGGGGTCTTCAAATGGTCCACCATCACAACATGTTATAATATGCGTGGCGTTATAATCAACCGTCCATCCTTTTCCTCTTCCGTCACACTTGTCTTTTGCATAGGTAGAATTGAACATGCATCCGTTTATTCCATGGCAGTCTGGGTCGCATCTATCTTCACCTCGTCTTGTGCAGTCTTCTAGGCAGAGGGATTCCAGTCTCAGTGTGGTGTTTATGTTTATATTGCTATTTTGTGGACCGTGTGTTGGCTCAAATGATTGTGTAGTGTAGTTTTGTTTTTTTATAACAAGCATTATATCTGTATTTTCTGATAACTCTATTTTTAATGAGTAGTTCCCATCCATATTTGTAGTGGTGTTGTCAATTAATCCGTAGTTGGATTTATATCTTGCCTCAACCCTGGCTCCGTATGAAGGCCCTTCATCACCTGTTGTATTTTCTTCACGTATATTTCCTGATATATTGAGATAGTACTTTGCCTCGCAACAAATGGTTTTAGGGAAGCTTGTGTAACTACAATTTTGTACATGTCCATAGTAGCTGGGGGATAGTCCTTCTTCATAATCTGATCTTAGAATACAACCAAAACCAGGCGGACAAGCTCCGTCTTCCAGTGTGCAGCTTAGAGAGTAACCTTCTGCTCTGATGTAATAATCTTCTTTGAAAATAGGTGTATCATTCTCAATAGGGCTTATATGGGAGTTATTATCTTGTTCAAGACCAAATAAAAAAGTAGAATCTCCCGCTGAAGAATCATTAATTTCCAATGTTGAACCATCTGGATTCTTGCAGCAGAGCCGTTCACTGAATTGGCTTCCTGAGCCTACTTTTGCAACGTGAGCGTTGTATGCATTGGACAGTTTAAGAATTTTTGACTCGTCAGCGTCACAGGAACCTTTAACCTCGCACTCCAGTTCGGCTGAAGCGACCCCCATCATAAGTGCAATGAGCACAAAAACTGGAAAAAATTTTTTCATTGGCATAAATCCACCCTTGAAATATATAAATATTGTGTTTAGTCAGTGGATACTTTTGTACCTATTTTTTTCAGGATCAATGGGCTTCCTATTCAACTTGGCACAAGTGGTGCAAAAAATAAACTCTTTCTGGCTGTTTTCCGTGTATTTAACTACCCTGTGCTCCTCGCATATAAATGCGCCACAGTAATCACAATAATCATGACTATATTTATCACAGTCCTTGCACTTTCCTTGCTTTACGTATCTGGTTCCCATTACCTAGTTTATTTTGGATTATTGATCATATCGTCAAGCTGTCCATTCCCACTTTGATTCTGCTCTTGTGCTTTCGCCTGCTCAGCCAGGTCCACTCCGAGCTCCTTTAACGATTTGATATGCATCTGCATAAGCTGCTCCACAACCTGCAGAATTCTTTGCATTTCTTCTCTCTCCTTAGCAAGCGTACTTAAGGCCCCTTTATGGAAGCCTATCTGTTCATCTTTGTTAGTTTGTTCTTCTGCCATATTTGGTATTACTAATTAGCATTTATATAAAACTATTGAAAAATTAATATCTTTTTGAATAATTGAGAAGAATCCTCTCCATTTTTTCTCCTATATTTTTCCAGTCGTAATGCTTTTCAGTAAAACTCCTACCCTCTGTTCCCATCTTTTTAATTAATTCAGGGTTCTCATAGAGTTTCAATATTTTTATTTTCCAATCTTTTTTTGT
>CAZBGG010000110.1:0-4549 GCA_964491305.1 uncultured Methanosarcinales archaeon | reverse complement strand
ATGATGGTTTTACATTAGCCTGTTTGTTAAGAGGCAACTATATTTTAAAGAAAGGGGTTTTGACATAATGATCGATTATATGGAAGCAGTAGGGGCAGTGAAGAATGCAGGTGGTTTGTTGTTAAATAATTGGGAGAAGCCCGGAGAAATAATAACAAAAGGAAAGTCTAATTATGTGACTCATATAGACTATTTGCTACAAGAATATTTGATTAAAAAGTTGAGCAGTATCTCTAACAGAGAATGCACCTTTATTAGCGAAGAAAAAGATAATACAGAAGATTTTAAGAATGTTTGGGTTATAGATCCGTTGGATGGCACTACCAATTTTATGCATGGTTATCCTCATTGTGCTATTAATGTTGCACATGTGGTATCGGGAGAAGTTGTTTTTGCAGCAACCTATAATCCTGTTTTGGATGAGATGTTTGTGGCGTTAAAGGGGCGTGGTGCATACTTGAATTCACGCAAAATCCAAGTATCAGTAAATCATAAGATGGAACAATGTATTGTAGGTTTTGGTCTGCCCTATGATCGTTCTAAACAAGAAACGATTTTTAGCTTAGCCAAAAATGTTTTTGAGGGTTGCCAGGATATAAAGCGAAAGGGAGCTGCTTCTCTGGATTTGGCAGATGTAGCTTGTGGTCGTTTGGATGGATACTTTGAGTTAGATTTAAAGGCATGGGATTATTTTGCGGGATATTTGTTAATAACCGAAGCAGGTGGGCAACTTTATGAAACAAATAAGTATGGTTATCCATTAATAGTAGCTACTAATGGCATCATTGATAAAGAACTATTTAGTTTGTTGCAACTAAAGAATGTAACCCATTAACAAACGAAAGGGGGTGAAAAAGAATGATAAGGATGACTTATGGGAAAATGATAAATATGATAGATGAGCTTTTTGAAGATGATAACGTATCTTTTGTTTTTGCATACGCTGATGATGACGGCATCTCTATGGAAAGTTTTTCAACACCGGAGAGGTTGGTTGAGCTATTACAAGAGGAAGAGAATTTGGAAACAGAGGTAGGCACTTTATCAGTATTAGAAGATCAAGAAATAACAGGGATGTTTAAGGGAGAAACATTAACGGATTTATATAAACAATGTATAAAGTATCAGAAGATATCTGTGCCTTTACCTAATGATGGATATGGGGTAGTTTGTGACATGGAACAATCAAAGGCGAGGCTGGTTCCCTTTGATGGGATAGATCATCGCACTCATTCAGAATTATATGTATCTGATGGATACGGAGGGCTTGGGGCTAATCCAAAAAGGTTTGAGAGTTTGGAATCTGCCCTAGAGGTGATCGAGTGTTTAGAATTGACACCGGAGTATGATAAAGACCTTTGCAAAAATATAACAGCGGAGAGAAGGTATGCTTACCTTTTTAAAGATACATCTTCTGGTGGCACCCAAAAGACGGATTATAAGCGTATCATTATCGAATGTAGCTCTAACGATGATCCTAAAGAGATTTTCAAACAACAGATGGATATTGATCCCGACCATACAACCTGTGATTGTTGTGGGCCTGACTTTTCGGTATTTCGGTATGATGATCTGGAGAGTTTCCTATCAGATTCTTTGCATTGGGGAGATATGGAAAAACATGATAATCTTATGGTTGTCACTGCGGATCGCAAAAAGATAAGCTACCCTAGTTTTTATGCCAATATTTCGAAGTATGCGGATCTTAATAACTTAGAAGACATGGTAAACAAGGGATTATCCTCAATCCATGAAGCGCCTCCCCAACAAGAACCGTTGTTGTTGGGGGATTTCCGTGACTTAAATTACGAGAAATTGGAAAGAGTGATAAGTAGTCAGTATGAAGTTTCGGAAAAAGAAATTAAGCGTTTTGACATTTTAGTTGCTTTCCAGTGGGAAGGAGACTATGGTTGTGACAGTGAATCGTTCCTTTTACTGAAGGATCGAGAAACAGGGGATCTATATGAGAATTATGGCTCTCATTGTTCTTGTGATGGTTTTGAGGGGCAGTTTGAACCAGAGAAAACCTCTTTAGAATATTTGACCTCAGAAAAATTCAATCCGGTATGTTCTATGCATAAAGAAGAAGAAGAGGAAATAAAAGAATTTACTGCCAAACTTGCACAACAAACGCTAAAAAATATCAAAGGGAGAAAAGTTGAGACTGATTTTGGAGATTCATTAAATTCTCCGTCGTTGTGATTTGTGTCGGGCGAACCTGTTTTGTGACAGTTTTTTGCAGGTTCGCCTGATATTCATTAAAAAATATTCTTTTTATATTATTTTTTTTTAAAAAAGATGTTGATCTTATTATAAGATCATGTTATTATAATAAATAAGAAAACGATAGATAACAATAAGGGAATAGTGTTGGAGGGAGGTGAAGATTGGGAAAAGTTCCCTAAATATAAGAGATTGTGAAAAACAAGCAAGAAAGGGAGGTGTTTCTGTTAAAGAAAATAAAAGCTATGGATAAAGTTTTTGCAAATAATTTTTTTGAAATAATTATTAATGTAGTTTAAAGTTATTATTCCTAAAAGATAAAATATTAAAAAACAGGAGGGTTTTTTATGAGCTTCGAAAAAAACAAAAGGTTTACAGGTGGAATGTACGAGGAAGTAAAGCCGGAAAACGTTGGTGAGAATCCTGAAATAAGATTTGTGTTTGACGAGGAAGGGGCAAAAGTTGAGATATTGGGTGTAGATGTTGAAGATGTGTTTATTGCCATGGAGATTATGTGGCATCAGCTCATGCTTGATCACGAGCTTTCAAGTTCAGATATAGTTTTGCGGATAAAAGAGATATTATTTATGGATGGTTTTAGTGATTCTTTATTGGAAGATGCAAGGCCCGATCACAAAGAAATTTTAAATAAATTATATAATGAATTCATGGCTTCCTTTATGAAGTCAAAAAAATGGCAAGTTAGTATGAATTAGTGAAGAGAAAACAAAGATGGGGGCGTAACAATGGGCTTCACAAATGAAGTCCATTGTTTTTGTTTTTTGAAAATATTTAGGTTTTATCAAAGCCAAAATAAAGACACATTTTAGGTATAAGGAGGTTGATTAAATGAGTGATGAAAAACAAAAATCCTTAGATGAAGCCCTTTCCAGGATAGAAAAGCAATTTGGACAGGGTGCGGTTATGAAATTAGGAGATAAGGCAAAAATATCATGGCCAACGATTCCATCGGGCTGCCTTTCTCTTGATATTGCTTTAGGTATAGGCGGGTTGCCTCGCGGAAGAATTGTTGAATTATACGGGCCTGAAGCATCAGGAAAGACCACTGTTGCTTTACATGCTGTGGCTCAAGCTCAAAAGGCAGGTGGAAACGCTGCTTTTATTGATGTTGAACATGCATTGGATCCTGTGTATGCAAATAATTTGGGTGTCAATCTAGATGAGCTTGTTGTTTCACAACCTGATACGGGTGAAGAAGCACTAGAAATAATGGAAATGTTAATACGAAGTAGTGCTATAGATGTGGTAGTGGTTGATTCGGTAGCTGCTCTTGCACCACGGGCAGAGATAGAAGGGGAAATGGGTGATGCTCATGTAGGTTTGCAAGCTCGACTTATGTCACAGGCGATGCGAAAACTTTCGGCTGCTGTGAGCAAGTCTGATACTATAGCTATTTTTATTAATCAAGTCAGGGAGAAGGTAGGGGTGATGTTCGGAAGTCCTGAAACAACTCCCGGAGGAAGGGCGCTAAAATTTTATTCTTCAGTGCGTTTTGATGTGCGAAGAGTGGGTCAGTTAAAAGATGGCGATAAGGTGATTGGCAATCAAACCAAAGCAAAAGTTGTTAAAAATAAACTTGCCCCACCTTTTAAAGTAGCTGAGTTTGACATTATTTACGGAGAGGGAGTTTCTCATGAAGGAGCATTAATAGATTTGGGGGCAGAGATGAATATAATTAAAAAGAGTGGTGCTTGGTATTCTTATAATGGAGAACAATTAGGGCAGGGGAAGGAAAAAACAAGGAAAGCATTGGTGGAAAACCCCGAACTTGCCCAGGAAATTGAAGATAAAATAAGAGCAAGTTAACTCAGGGCTAATTGTAAAGTCCATTGTTTATAGAATTACGCCGAGAAAACCTCGGACTTCAGTCCGAGGATGAAAGGCGATTCTATGTTTTCTGCCATAGCAACAACAATACATCCCCACTGTTGAAAGGAGGGTAACAGATGCTTTTGAAATGCACGTATAAATATAAACTTTACGAAGCTAAACGAAACAAGCACCTCCACAATAAGATAGACATAGCAGGTATAATCTACAACCACTGTTTAGCACTCCACCGCAGGTACTATAAAATGTATGGCAAGCACCTAAGCCAGAACAAGTTAAAGAGCCATTTATCTAAACTTAAGAAACACCCTAAGTATGACTACTGGAACTTAGTAGGATCACAAGCCATACAGGATATAGTAGAACGCATAGATCAAGCGTATAATCGTTTCTTTCAAGACATAAAGAAAAAGAAGAAAACCTCTCCACCCAAGTTTAAGAAAGTAAAGAAGTATTCCAGCTTCACGTTAAAACA
>CAZBGG010000109.1:1327-4572 GCA_964491305.1 uncultured Methanosarcinales archaeon | reverse complement strand
GTGTTAATAATAAAGAGAAAAAAAATCTTCGAGAAAAAATCAGATATAGGGACAAGAAAATAACATCTATAAGAAGTGGATATAAAAAAAAATCAAATCCAAAAAATAAAAGGCTAAAGAAAACTTCTGCAAAGGATAAAAAAATCATTGATGAAATTTATAAAAAAATAAACGAAATAATATCATGCCTCGCAACAAATGATCATATAATAGCCAAAGAACTTGTTGCAGAAGCTAATAAGCTTTATAAACATATAGGTCCTGGCAATTCGGTTGATAAACATAGGATATATGAAGAAATATCTGAGCTTGAAAGGCTCAGCAGATTTAAGGAGAGTTTATAATTTATTTTTTAGAACTGTGATTTAAATGAATAACAACTACCCAATACCACCAAAAGGAAAAGAATCTCCAATAAAAGCAAGTGATAGTTATAAGAGTGACCATGAGACTATTGACGAAATATACTCCTTGATTGGAAAGGCCATGGATTTATTGTCTGAGAACAAGTTTCACGAAGTATCGGAAATTATAGAAAAGATAAAAAAACTTTATAATCAATTTGATGCAAAATATGCTGTAGATAAGCACAGAATATACGAGGAAATAAGGGAAATCGAAAAATTCTTGAAAAATAGGATGGATGACTATGGAGAGCCATTCAGCATATATGATGATTCCAATATAATCCATGAGCCCAATGAACCAGATAAAGAAGAAAGAGACGAACAGAAAATAATCAATGAAATATATACACTGATAAATGAAATAATTTCGTTGCTGGTTACAGAAAACTTAGATAAAGCATCAGAAGTTATCTCAAGAGCTAAGAAACTTTATGAAAAACTCGACGCAAAACATCTAGTAGATAAGCATAGAATCTATGAAGAATTATCGGAACTTGAGAAGATAACTAAATTGAGAACAGAAGCAAATGTATCTATTACAAAATGAAAAATAAGTTTTATATATAAGGGTTGATGAAGAGATTTAAAGTGGGACACATGATAAAAGATCTGATGGGAAAGTTGCACATACAAGACTCCATAGGTGAGCCAGAAAAGGAAACAAAAGGGGTTGAGAATGTTGAAGTAGGTGAAGTAAAGAGCAGTGTCCCTAGACCACCATCACCACCAAAAATGAACGAAGAAAAGAATTTAAGGGAACCGAAAATTGAGCATAATATAGATTTGGGGGGAGCTTCAATGAGTGAAAATGAAGGTATTGTAATCGACCTGGGTGATGGTATAAGCATAAATGTGCCCATAAAAAAAAGGATGTCACTTCAGGAATTTTTAAGCGTTGCAGAAAAAGTGAAAGCTTTGGAAATGCTCTCTGAAGAAGACGAAGAACAAAATTGAAACTTTTTCTATTATGGCCTTTGAGGCAAAAAATAATAAGCAAGATAGCTTTAGAAGCTAATTTATATTGACTGCTTGTCGTATTTCATAATCACATTAATATTCTTCACTATATCAGTCTGAGTGATTATTCCATTAAGCTTCCCATCCTTTACGATTGGAATCTGTTTTACTTTTTTTAGTGACATTATGCCAGAGGCAGCAATTATTGTCCCTTCAGGTTTTAAAGTAACAATATCTTTAGTCATTATATCTTCAACCTTCGTCTGGTCAACGTCTTTGCGGGAAATCAAAACGTTCTCGAAAATATCTCTTCTTGTAACAATCCCTATAGGTGAATTATCCTCAACAACAATCAAACAACTAATACCATTCTCAGACATAACCTTCGCCGCCCCATAGACTGATTCGTCCTTGGTTATTGTCTTAACTTCCGTGTGCATAAAATCCTTTATAGTCACCATACTAAATGAACAACAAGCTTTATATATAAATCTTACGAAAAAATAACATATCAATAATAAAAATACATTTTATAAAATACAAATCCCCAACACATTCAATCCGAGACATCACATCCATATAATTTCCCGAATATGTTAATACAATCGATTCAGAAAATTATTCTACATCCAACCTTCCATAGGACAGTTCCTTACTTCAAACCAAATGCGCAACAACAAAGAACATAGAACTCAAGAAAATGATAAATGCGGGGGAAGGGATTTGAACCCTCGTAGGCACTAAGCCAACAGGTGTCTCAATCCCGTCGCTCAAATAAAACGAAAGACACCTAAGCCTGTCCCGTTTGACCGCTCCGGCACCCCCGCATTAAAAAGCCACGAAAGATGTAATCTATTTCCCACTCTTCTTCCATGAATAAGTGCGAATCCTGGATGAATTCCCGAAACTACAAGAACTACACACTTTAGCCCTCATATGATAGGTGGCCTTTCCGCATCTCCTGCAAGGAATATGTGTTTTCTTCCCCGACTTTTTACCCATTGATGCAGTTCCTTTTGTCATTTTCTATCACACTGATGGAGAAATCAAAGTAATTGTATCTCCTCTAACAAAAGCTACTCCTAACTTCCTTTTAACTTCTCCTTGGTCTCTTTCTTCCGCATCCTCAAGCACTATATTAATGTGTATATCGAACGCCTTCAAATTACCCAAGTACTGTTTTCCATTTTTCAATTCTACTATCACACGTTTATTCCGTGCTTCATTCAAAGCATCCAAAGGCCTTGATGTTTCCGTTCTATTATCCGCCATAAGTATCCCTCTGTAAATTTTTTTTATCCTGAAGATTTAAGACCTTTATTTAAATGTTTTGGATTTTCTCAGGAAATCCCTCAATCCAATAAAAGCTTTTTTCCGGTGTGAGAAACGATTTTTTTCAAAGACAGTCATCTCAGCAAAAGTTTTCTCAGATTTATATGGCTGAAAAACTGAGTCCCAGCCAAAATTATTTTTACCTCTGGGCTTAACTATGCTACCCAAACATTCACCTCTGAAAATATGCTTCCTACCATTAGAATCCATAAACCCTAATGCACAAACAGCTTTCGCCCCCCCAGCACCACCGTCAAAAGAGGCAAGTAACGAAAAATTATCCAGTGGTATATTCTTTAAAAAATCTTTGATGTAAGGTCCAGGTAATGATTTCATCGAATCAAAAATAAGAGATGTATCCTCCACAATTAAAGGTGTTTTAAGCGAAGAATAAGCCTCATCAAGCTTTCGTTCAACCACCTCCCTAATATCCCCCTGGATCTCTTCTAGCTCTAGATTTTGAGAATCAATAGTTATATCATCAAGTATCTGCCTGGCCTCTGTTAATTTATTCCTATTTGACGTTATAAATAAAAGCCTCATGTTACC
>CAZBGG010000109.1:0-1317 GCA_964491305.1 uncultured Methanosarcinales archaeon | reverse complement strand
ATTAATTTATATTAGTTTTCATAAATTAGTCAAAAATCCCTTGCATTCGTTGAAATTTAGAACCAAAGCAAAATTTATGAAAATACTTATTCTCTTGTATGTACATAACCCATAGCAATAGGATATTCCGAAGAAAAGAACAGTAAATATTCAAAAACCACCATTCAGTCCTTTATATCAGTGAAAACAAAGCTATTTCCTATTGAATCAATTAATTTGGCAGGACATTCTTCAACACTAACATTCTCATCCTTAAATTTTTTATAAGCCTCTCTCTTTTCCTCGCCAACAAAAAGCAACAACGCAACTTGTGACCTTTCAAGAAGCTTTCTAGTTGATGTCATCCTCCTTTTAGGTGGTTTTGGGCTATCATTTATAGTTATGAAATAATCAGATTCGTTTTTTATAGAGTTATGTTCAGGAAAAAGAGCTCCAACATGGCCGTCCTCGCCAGAGCTAAGCAATATTATATCAAACCTGCCTCCGACAACTTTTATTTCTTCAGAATATTCAGCAATGCCTAAATCATCACTCTGCTCATCATATACAAAAGGGTGTATATTACTTCCAGGAAACCTATCTTTCTTCAGCAATGGCTGAATTAGGTTATCTTTTAGTATCTTGTAATTACTCAAATCACTCTGTAAATCAACCAAACGCTCATCTATCAAAAATATGTGAACCTTGTTCCAGTCTAGATTTTTCTCCTTTAGATATGAAAAGATGGCTGCAACATTTCTACCCCCAGGGACCGCCAGAACAATTTTTTCCTTCATGGAGGATAAGTCATTGATCGCCTCCTCAATAACATCAGCACACGCCTTGTAAACTTCTTCCTTATCATCGTATTTAAAAAACTCAACCATTGGCACACCCTCAAAAATTTTTCATTAATACCATAAATGTAAGAAGTTATTTATAATTCTTTTGATTATTTTGTGGACAAACTTTCTCATTTCGGATACATCTGAAATAGCTTGGACAATTGACTATTTAATAAAACATATAATATCTTTAACCATTTTTTATGATGAAAGGAATAACTGTCCATCCAAATTCCCCTTTTTTGTGGTCTTGCAATCTGCTCCTAAGTTATCAATTAAGAGATTTGAACGCATGGATTGCACTCTCATCAGTATATCGTCTGAAATACTGCTCATTTCCTCTAGCGCAACGTTTCCTGTTTAATCCCCTAGGATTAGACCGCATGGTTCTGACAGAAGCAAGTCAATATACCCCTTTATTTTTTCCACATAAGAGCATTTCGTATGTATAAAGTTAGGTTAAACTGCATATTTTTTGAGATTGTCAAAAATA
>CAZBGG010000108.1:0-4580 GCA_964491305.1 uncultured Methanosarcinales archaeon | reverse complement strand
CAATATCACCATAATCAACAAATACCCTATCCTCAGAAATAGATGAAAATTCATTCTTTATACGGGCCTCAATCTCTATGGTATCCCCTCTTCTCAATACTTCCACTTCACCACCTAGAGGCCTTAATGTTAAATTTTTTATTTCTGGGTCCACAGAGTCATAAATGAAAGTTTTGCTTGGGCCATCGGTTAATTTGTTTCCTGCGTTGTCTTCTACCTCAACAGTTCTAACCTCAATCTCATCCCCGTCATCCTTGCCAGAAACTATTTTATCCTCCCAATAGCAATGCCAGTTACCATCATGCAGCTCACAATAATCAGCTTTAGTATCAGTCCCTAGACTTGGGTCAAGCTCAACAAGATTAAGCTTGGCTTTTCCCTCTGACATTCCCGAGTTTGGCTCATAAACTTCCATAATAATCTTGTTCAGACCACCATTGAGAAACTTGCCATTATTTGTTCTTATTTCAACAATTTCTGGCTTGGTATCATCCAAAGGTAGATTAAAACTTAAGGTTTCACTTAATGTAATCCCGGCTTTATTAGAGGCCTCCAAAGCAATATTAGCGGAGCCCCCCTCAACTTCATAAATACTAAGGCCCTCCCATTCACAGGTATAATTATTATTACTTTTTTCACAGTTAGAAGGAGATGAAATTTTCTCACCATCTCCTGGTCTAAGCTCCGTTAGATTTGCAACAACATCATTTCTATCTATACCTGAATTGTCTTCCCTCAAAACTACCTCAAGACGGGCATCCAAAGGCCAGGTTGAGGAATAATCAATCGAATTGCCATCATTATCCACAAGGTCACTTGAGATTAACCTGGGAGCATCGTAGTCAATCACCAAGGCTTTGCATTCCCTGTCTGAACTCAGACCACCAAGGTCATAGAATTCCATACAAATTTCCTGCTCACCATCATCTAAATTAAGTTCCTCAGGGGAGACCTCTAGAGTAGAGCTTTGGGAACAACCTGAGAGTTCATCTATTCGGTAAACCTCTTCATCGTCAACGAATATTCTGCCCTCATCCAAGCCTATGCAAGGAGAAGCATCCCTAACATCATAAGTTATTTCCATTGAATCAGGAGTACCATACTCAGAAACTTCTAAATTGTTTATACTGGGACCCTCTTTATTAACATAAAATTCTTTTTCTTCTTCGGCGTTGAATATCTCTACTTTCACTCTATGGTCATCAACATTCCATGCTCTTTCATCAATTTCATAAGTACAGGTATACTCTGAACCTGTACCAGAACAAGAGTCAAACTTATTTGGATATCTCCAACCGCCATCATACAAAGCTACCGTAAGATTCTCAGGCTTAACTCCTATAGCACTCCCATCCTGAGCCATACCCACTTCCGCGATAACTTTAAGGGTATCCATGGATGAGACAAAACCAGAGATACCATCATCACCATGGACATCAACATCATAAATATCCCCGCTTATGGAAGCAAAAGCATTGGATGTGTAAAATGGAAATGAAACTACCAAAAGGATCATTACAATAGCTATAAAGTCCGCTCTCATTCTTTAAACACCGGTTTGATTATATTTTCATTGAGTCTGGAGCAGCCCTCCCTATGGGCCATTGGCCGGCCAATATTTTCCAAATATTCAGGTTTACCCTGGTCCATCACATAAAATCTTATCTTACTTGAACTATACAGTTCTTCAGCAGTGACTTCAAAATCATAGTACGCACCACCACTTATGGTGGTTTCCAACTCTACATCTTCCTCAGGATATCTTACAGTTTTATCAGACCTCCAGGGCTCCCTAGGGAAAGTCATTTTCTGGCTATTTTTTTCTATGGTCATTTCCCCGGGATAACGCTCGTCTCTTATTAGCATCAGGTCTGCCCTATATTTGCCCGGCACCAACGAAATCACTGACTCTTCATCCCTTTCATAGGATGCCATCGGCTTTGAAATCAAGATACCATCTTCATAATCAATTTTTTCAAGATTAATAAAAACTCTTTCATTTCCATCCAGATGAGTAGGGCCCCGGCTCATATCGCACCTGGTAACATTCCCATCACCATCGACCCTTATATCAGACCTGTAGCCATCAGGAGCACTCAGCTCCTCAGGAACCGGAGCATTCACAGGATATTTTGAAACCGCAACATCTAACTCAGCCTCTTTATAGAGCTGGATGCTGAAATTATATCCTTGTCCCTCAAAAATATTTTCCACGAATTTTAAATCTTTTGTATGGTCTTTGTGCTCGGCAGACAAAACACCACCACCAACACACGGAGGAAGATTTGCATCCAGTATCCCATCTTCATTTGGCCTGCCTATAAAACATTCTTCTGCAAAAGGAGTCGCATTAATAATTTCTCCATCATCATCGTAGTCATATATGTTCTGAGGTCCACATCTAAAGTCGATTCCTGCACCTTCAACGGGGTCCCCGTGATTGTTAGTAATGTTTATTTTCACGTCACCGCTAATCATCTGCCTCCTAGCACATTCATACCCCTCCTCCTCATCTTCAGTAACAAAAAAATCATGAGGTGACTCATAATTAACCCTTGGAAAGTTATCCTTTAGAATAACCATAATGGGAAACTGGAACATATAGCCATCTTCACCATCAACTTTTGATTTCTCATCATATAGTGTAACAAGCACAGGAAATTTAGTGTTGTAATGGAAAAGATATTCAAATATACAGTATCTTGCAAGGAACATATCTATCTCAAAAGAATTTGGCTCCAGTATCTGGCGACCACCAAAATCAAGCTCAAGAGGAAAAGAGCTCATATAACTAAAGTCAACATGTATGTTGGAGTAATCCTTTTCAGAAACCCCGGTAGTCAAACTCCTGTGAATTCCTTTAATTATATTGCTTTCATCAGTACTATAACCTGTTAAGTCAAATTCATAAGGTCCCGAAGCAGAATTTTCGATCCTTATGTATGGAATATTTGAAACCAGCATGTCGTTTAGCCTTTGTTTTACAACTTGTGTTGACCAAATTTCCCTGCTAGCGCAAGAATCAATGTCATCTTCATACATTGGGGGCAATTGGCTTCCATCTATTCCCGAATAAACATCAATAAAGGTTATCAGCTTTTCTTCTAAAAATGCGGTCTCTATCTCCCTGGTATTGATACTTTTTGCAAACTCATATATCTCCTTTAGTCTGACGGGAACATCTCCCCTGAAATCAGAAAAATGTTCAATAGTTCTATTTTTTTCAACTTTTATATCGTAATCAAGGTCAGCTGAAACGTCTTTATTTGTTACAAATACCTCCGCCTTGGGATTGCTTACAGCCTCAACCAACATATTCTCCTCTTCCAGCGCACGAAAGCCATCCAGACAACTGTCGATGTTCTCTTCTATATAACCTTCCAGCTGGGATTCTATGGATAAATCGTCTTCTGTCTCCTTATAAAGAGGAGGCATATAACTTTCTGGCACACCTCTTTGATTCTCAGTAAACCAGTATGGCAACTCAACGCTCCCACCATACATGGATAAATAAGGAGATTCCACCGGATTGTGCTCAAAACCTTCAAAATTATCGGTTTTTATATAACCTGCTCCTAAACCTAATCTCACAATACCTTCTTCAAGGGTGGAATCCAAACAACGAGAAACATACATTTCAATAGTGCTCCTCTCCGTTCGGGGAGTCGTTTCTACTTCAGTCTTTGTATCCTGGACTATAACAATTACAAAAACTGTCATAATTAGAACCAAAATACCTAAAATTATGAAGATTGAAACCTGCCCTTTTTTACTATCTTTACTATCCATACGTCTCCTCCATACTTAAGCATAAAAACCTATAAAAAGCATCGTCTATCTTCAGGCAAATAAATTCATTTGAATACTCCCTTGCATTTAGCAAATAAAAAATTGAATTGTAGACGCTATTTTCATCTGAATAACCAAAGCCGCTTCCTGGAGAGGCTGACTTCATTTCAAAATAATCTTCTGAAATAGGAATCATAACAGATTTAGTAATAATAAAAACCATAAAAAAGATAAAGCACAAATAAAAGAATGACACAGCAGACCTAAAAACTTTATCAACTATATCACTTATACCCATAAAAGAAGGGAAGTTATCTCTTTTCTCAAACAAGAACCAAAAAATCACCAGATTTATAGCTATAAGAAGGAGTATTATGGGAGAAGAAAACAACAAATAACTCTGGACCTTTGCATTTGTTATAGCATGTGAAAATAAAAGGGTTAAAAACATATTCGCAGTCCAATAGTAATAAGCCCAAAGAATAAAATTATAGACCCAAGCCTTATGGAAAGTTAAGCCAAACAATATCGCAAGAAAAGCAACAAGATAAATCAGATGAAGTATTTTTGCAAATAATCCTTCTAATACAAAACCAAAGAAGACCGAAAAATCAAACAAAAAGAATATCAAAAGGAATAAAAACACCATCACTGCGTTGAAATTCCACAAGACTCTTACACCATCTAAGGAACCATTCTCAACTTTACTCTCCCCTTTTTTAAGTGCTTTTTTCCGCGCCAATTTAATACTTTCCATGAAGGTATTTATTTAAATAATTTGCGGTTTTAAA
>CAZBGG010000107.1:0-4606 GCA_964491305.1 uncultured Methanosarcinales archaeon | reverse complement strand
ATAAGGGTCTTCATCAATTATGCTAAATATCATATCCCTTACAACATAAGAATCATCGCCTTCTATTGCCGAGAAATTTAGCCGTACACCAATATCATAAAAAGATGTGCCTGGAGAAAGTAAATCTTCATAAACTGGATAAGTCTTGCTACTGTTTTCAGCAACATAAACCCTGTCTATAGCAAGGACTTCCCGGCTTGCCTCCTCCTCATCAGTCTGCGGGTCTAATAAATAATTAAAGTCTAGACAACTGCCATCTTCACCAAGACCATGGCAGAGGATATCTGTTCGAGGGGTTTCAAAAGATGAGTAATGAAGTGAAAAGTTGAGAGGCTTGTTGCCCTTGTTCATTATTTTATATTCGCCTATTTTCTGGACTTCTGCAGAGTCAAGGAGCGAGAAGTTATGTTCTTCTCCATACAAGGGGACGATATCCCAATCAATATCTTCCTGGATAGTTCTTGAAACCTCGATTATTTTTTCTTCTTTGTTTAAGGGGTTAATAGTGATATTGGCATAGTTAACGCCTGGAAGGGTGTAAGCAGGAGCATCGATTGTCAAGTTAATGTATTCTGTGTCACCTTCATATAATTCATCAATATATGTATTGTTAAGAAAGATCCAGTCTTTATCATGGGATAGGTCAATGTCATGGACCTTAACATTGCCTGTGTTTTCAATTTCAATAATTTGCCAGTCGCTTGTGTTATGCTCCATGTCAGTTGAAATAGAAGAAGTAACATCTAATTCAGGGTTAACAATAACTTTAAGGTTAAGGATATCATGAATATCATCTGAATCTTCACTTGTAGGCTCGGCAGTCACATTAATATCATAATCATAAACGTTTGCCGAGTAATCTTCAAGGGTAAAAGATAAATTTACGCCTACAATAAGGCCAAAATCTATCCTTGTAAAGCCGCTTCCGGTCCAGCTGCCCCCATAGCCGATGTAAGGATGGTCGGTATAGGAGACTAAAGAAGCATCAGGATTTTCTATCTCAATATTTTCTATTGTTTCAGTGCCCGTATTTTCAATATCAAAAATCTGCCATTTTGTAGATGAAAGACTTTCATTAAAGATAATTTTGTTAGGAGTTACGTTGAAGTCCGCAACACCCGGAATAGCAAAGGTACTCCTGGCAGTTATCTCTGAGAAAACACCGTTGTTGTTGGTGTATTCGCCGGACCAGGAAACTCTGCCGAAATCTCCTGAGCTAAGACCGCTCCTTAGAGTCACCTCAAACTGGGCAGAGCAATTCTGGGAGATGTCCAGGTCTGAGCAATCAGAGGAAATTTTTTCAACATCGTCAATGTTTGTGCCCTCCCAATAACCCGGGTCATCCAATATCGAAACATCAAATATCTTGGCAGTGTCCGAATTAATTAAAGTAACATTATGCAAAAGCGTGTAAGTGCTGCCTGAAGAGTAGTCTTCCAAGGAAGTATGTTCATGCCGGTCCAGAGTTGCGTTGCTTGTTGAGCTTTCAATAAAAACCGAGTAGTTTTTGGTTGTGGGCCAGTAATAGTTGTCCATGTTTTCAATATTGATATCCACTGGGTATAAGCCTGGCTCCAAGTCACCCGGTGATTCAAATGTTACTGTGCAGGCGTGGGTATCTACGCAATTCTTTGACAAATCGCCGACAGTGATGTTATGATTACCTTGTAGCTGGGTGTCTGTTTCATTATGGATATAGTATGAAGTTATTGTATAAGTGGTGGTGTCGCCATCATAGGAGAAGCTTGAGTCATAGTCAAGGATGGTCTGGGCGTATAGGCTGAATTGTCCCGCTGCCTGGCCGGTTATGCCTTCAGGGCTTGAAGCATCCAATGTGAAATCATAGTTGCCAAGGTAGTCGAGACCAAACGATTCAACCAGTTCTTGGGTATAATCTATATTACCATCGATAACGCTGTGAGTGTCATCAATAAGTACTGTGTCCTGTAAGCCACCTTCAACATGTATCCCAAGGTCTGAGTCAATTGGATTTTTACCCGAGTCGTTGATTAATTTTAGGCTGCCGTCAAGATTAAAGCCATCCTCAATGAAAATAATATCGTCGTAAGAGGGGGAGATGTTAAGGGATTCAACGTTGATAAAGCCAAGGGCTTCCTCACAAACATCAAAACCGTCAGTAAGGTTTGCAAAATACTGAACCCTGTTTATACCTTCCTCAGTATTGTCATCATAAGTGGCTGAAAAAGTGCCGCCTTCACTCGGGCCTGATAGGTCGATGGCGTCATATGTAGAGTAAACGAAATCAATTTTAGGCTCTTCATTAGTAGAGCTTGAAAAGAAAGAAGAGACGTTACCTTCATTTTTCGCTTTCAAAGCAAACCCATCATGACCTGAATCAGCAAGGGACTGAAGCGTTTCTGTGAAGTTTAATTCAAAATATTCGTCAACTGATGAGGAGTCATAGTGGAATTCTTTAATGGCCGGGCCGTAAGATGGCCTGTTGTTCCATGTGATTGAAGTAGCTTCCCAGTCTTCTTCAATAGGGTGCAACAAGATAGTGTTGCTTTCTGAAGGGGAGATTGAATATAGTTTTAGGGTGGCATCTTCAATAGTGATATTTTCTGGGAAGGAGTCTAGATCAAATTCCAGATAAGAAATCCTCTCAAAGCCTTCTTTACCTACCCTTAAAAAGTTATCATTACCATAATTATAATCCGGGTCGGCCTCGCTTACATAAGAATCTTTTTCAGGAATTATTGAGCCTGAAGTGTAATTTTTTGTGATATGAGCCCATGCTGAATCAATATGCATGCCGCCCATGAGTTCATAAGGGATATCAATGGATAAGTCAACTGGAGTTCCTTTTTTAGTATAATGGCTACCGGTCAGAGGAGATACTACGTCAGGGTTCCTAAGAGGAATCAACACATAAAGTATTTCTGAACTGTCTCTAACGATATTCTCAGGGGTGGTTATGCTTAGCTCAACCAGGTTATCGCTTGGGAAGTCTGAAGATATTGGAAGGGCGATGTTACCTTCTGAGTCGGTAGTCAAGGATTCGATTGGGTTGATTTCTTTATAGGAATTGGGAATAAAAATATTTTCAACTTCATCCTTTGAAACAGCTTTATCGTATATCCTGAGCTCATCAATTATGCCTTCAAAATTGTAGTCGGTGTCCCCACCTCCATAACCTACAGTAGTGTTGTATTTTCCGTAATTACCTGTCGCCTGGCTTGAGCCGGTGCAGGGGAGGGACCTATGGGTGCTATGGCTTTCCAGCTCTATACCGTTTAAGTAAAAGGTGACACTTTCACCAGCTTCAAACACAACACCTACATGGGAGAATTCATCCTCTGGAATATCCTGGCTGGAACGAAAGTCCCTCCTATCAAGAGAGTCATAAAAGTCAAGCCTTAAAGAGCCATCATAAATATAAAAATCGTATTGGGATTCGTAGTTGCCTTCAAGCATATTATTTTTGCTTATAATATAAGTGTCATCGGATAGGTCGGCCGGGTTGACCCAGGCGAAAATAGACATGCTGCTTTCGCATAAATCCAGGGATGAATGATTCCCAAGGCTTACTTTGCTTTCCGATGTTAGCTCCAGGCCGTCCCCATAGTAGCCGTCGGTGAAATCAACTGAATAAAATGATGCATCGTTGCCAAGGCCTGAGAAATCTTTGCCACTGTCACCATATGCTTCCTTTGAATCAAAATGATAAAAACCTACCAGGCCGCTGCCGTCCATAGTGTGGACAGGTAGCTCTGCCTCAGTGTTATTGTAGTAAATATAGATGTTTTCAAAGCCTGAAAGGGTATGGTTTAGCCAAAAGACTGTCTCATTTGTGTTGCAAGTGGTCTGGGCGAAAGTGAAGGATATGGGCTCACCTGAGCTGTCGATAAATCTAACATCGCTGCAGTTATCATTCATAGAACCTTCATGTATGAATTCAAAGGTAGGGATCTCCAATGGGAAAACTGAGTCAGCATCATTGGCCCGTATATCAATTCGTTTAGCATTATTCCAGTCATTATCCCACCAGTCAGAATAATCTACCCTTTCACCAGATATCTTAACATCAACAGGGATGTTATCGAAAGGCTCGTCGTTATGGTCTAGTATCTGGGAGCTTAAAGTGACAGGCTCACCTGTGCTGATATAGTTATCGCTGAATATAATGGGCAGGCTTGCAGTTGTGTCGACAGTAAATTCTAAGGGACCTTCAACAACGCTTAAATGGTTGTTACCATCATCAACACATTTTATGGAGTATTCATAGTTGCCGTTTGGAAGGAGAAGAGAAAAAACGTTTTCCCCCTGCTCATTAATAGTAGGGTCGTAGTAGTCATTGAATTTGTTGTAGTGGTTCTCCGTTATAGAATATTCAGTCAGCTTTTTCTCATCATTGATATAGAGGCTGCAGTTGGAAATATAAGAGATGTCATCAGTTACATTGTACCTGAATTCAACCATGTTACTATAGTTGATGACTGAGTCCTGCAAAGGGTATTGTAATGTAAGTTTGGGGGGCTCAGTGTCATCGTAAACCCTTAAGCTACCCCCTTGCTCTTTTGAGTGATAACCTTGCATTAGCCCGTGACAATAGATCTTGTATTAAACGGTTTGGTCTTCATTAAAT
>CAZBGG010000106.1:2172-4632 GCA_964491305.1 uncultured Methanosarcinales archaeon | reverse complement strand
TTTTAATTTCAGTTCTTACTGCTTATATACAAATTTTTGAAGATGGCAACAAAAGGACTTCCCGTATGATTTCTAATGCTATTTTATTGGCTCATAATTCAATCCCGCTTTCATATAGAATTGTGGATGTTGAAGAGTATAAAAAAGCGGTTATATTATTTTATGAACTAAATAATATTTCATATTTCAAACAGATGTTTATTGAGCAGTTTGAAGACGCGGTCAATAATTATTTCAAATAGAATTTTATCAATGAATCAGAAACAACAACCGAACAGATTAACTCAAAACTCAAAGTGCAATGTTTTGACTTATGTATTATTTCTAGCACAGTCGATCTCAAGAACTCAAAGAGTAAAGCAATAAAAAGATAAAATATTTTTTATATAAAATAAGCTTGAACAATGCACAACCCTCCGAGCCAAACTATTGACAAAATTCATATTAGCGATAAAATGTAAGTACTATGATCACTACCCCTGCCATTGGCAAGGGTAGTTTTTTATTTATTAACTATATGATATAAAAAGTTAATGAATAGACGAAGAAAAAAAGAGGAAAGGGTTGCCATTTATATTGATGGCAACAACTTCTATGGTTATCTAAAAGACAAAGAGATCAATTTTCCTAAAGGTGTAAAGTTTAGGTTTAATGATTTTGTTGATTTTCTAAGTAAAGATAGAGAGCTCGTATCAAAGAGGTATTATGTTGGTATTGCAAGGAATGTTGATGGTTCTGAGAAAAGTAAAAGCATTGTAAAAGGACAACAAAAATTTCTTACTCATCTTGAAAATGAGGGGTTTATAATAAAAAGAGGGAAGGTAATGTATGACAAAGGAAAGATTAGAGAAAAAGGAACAGATGTAAAAATCGCGGTGGATATAATTGTTGGTGCAGTAGATAATTGGTATGATACAGCAATATTGATTAGCTCTGATACGGATTTAATTCCAGCAATTAAATATTTAAGATACAGAGGGAAGAAGTTAGAATATCTTGGGTTTTCCCATAATCCGTCTCTTGGAATCCAGAAAAATGCGGATTTTTCGGTTTTATTAACTCCGGATGATATAGATAGATTTAAAGAGAAGAAATTATTTTGAATTATAATTTCATACCTCTCATTAAACAGGTTCTAACGTTGTCTAATGCTCGGAGCAAAGAACAAGAGTAATAATTCCTGGTAATGTATATACACTTTTTGCACTTTTTTTGATAACCTGAGGACATACGAAAACTGTGCCTAATTCAAATCAAGAAGAAAAATTTAGATGGATCAAACCAAAATTATTTATTAAATTTATTGTGTGATATAATCAATCTAATAAAATATGGAGATTTACTTAGAAATTATTATTTTTATTCTGTTCTTTTCGACGATTTATCTTCTTTTTTATATAAAAGATATAATCAACAGAAAGGAGAATATTTTTCTTTGGGGATTGATTATTATATTAACTGGACCAATCGGATTAACATTTTATTTATCTGATAGAAAATTAATAGAAGGAGAAGAAAGAAAAGAGAAAAGAATATGTCGTCTTGCTAAAAACTTCATACCTTCTTGGACAAAATATATTTTACTGGGAAGCATATTAGCTTTCCTTATGATGACGATTTATGATTCGCTTACTTTTGACCTTACTTCAGGCTTCACAAGTAGGCTTGATTATATTTTAGAGTCTTTATTTTGGATGGTGATTATGCTTGTAATAGTAATAATTCCTTTTTTAATAATTATTCCTATTTCAATAGCCTATATTATAAAAATAATAACGGAAAAAAGTAAATAAAAAAGATTTTATTGTCAGTTACAGATTGTCCGCTACGCCAAACTTCTTTTTTGTGTTTTTTCTTCTTTTTGTTACACTTACACCAGGTCGGCAATAAGATCAAAAATATAATTAAAAGTTTTTATGAACACCAAATTAACAATATTAGTGGTAATTATCTTAATTGCCGTTGTTGGAGTCATTTTTTTCATGGGAGAAGAAGCTACGGTTGAAGATTTGGAAAAGGATATGAACGGAGAAGAACAAGTTGTTATTGACTTTAATTGCGGGGAAAAGTTTGATTACGAGGGATATTCGTATAAGACAGTGGAAATTGCAGGTGAGTGCTGGTTTGCGGAAGAATTAAGGTATGATAGTAGTTGCACGGAAAACGTGTGGGGATATTCTGCGCGTGATGCTTGTAGAAGTCAGACGGAAGAGTACGACGGCCTTTTCTATCAGTGGAATGCGGCTATGGATGGCTCAGAGGAAGAAGGAGCTCAAGGAATTTGTCCTGACGGCTGGCACATTCCCACTCATGACGAATGGGCCGCGTTGAAAAGTTACTTAGCCGAAGCCGGCTATGATAGAAATAAAGGAGATGCAGTAAAAGACCCTGACGTAGAAGGATGGTGTCACGACGAAAGCGTTTGTGGAGATATTGTGTTCTTATCACTGCCCACCGGAT
>CAZBGG010000106.1:0-2162 GCA_964491305.1 uncultured Methanosarcinales archaeon | reverse complement strand
ATGAAGATCCTATTATTGATGTTGGTAATGAAGCCAGGTATTGGTCTTCGACCCTGGATGAAGACGGTTTTGCCTCCGTTATATGGATAAGAGATTTCGGAGTTTTTCTACAATCTAGGGCTGCGAAAACCACAGGTCATTCAGTTCGTTGTATTCAAAACTGACACCTATTCCTGATGGGAAATGGAGGCGCTCCCTTTTTATTTGGATAATTAGGCGTTTTCTATAAAATAGGTTCGAATTTTGCGCAATCCTCTGCGCACAAGAAACCATCTTCCAATAGAGGTGGTTTTTTGATAAAATGAAACAACATGAAGGAAAAAAAGAAAATAAAAGAAATTGTTAAAGACAAATACGGCAAAATAGCCAACGAAGAATCTAGTTGTTGTAGTTGCAGCTCTGACAGTGAGGAAACTTCAAGAAACATAGGCTACTCAGATGATGATATTGCAAAAGGAGAAGACGCTAATCTTGGTTTGGGTTGCGGTAATCCGGTTGGAATAAGTAAGATAAAAGAAGGAGATATAGTTTTAGACCTGGGTTGCGGAGCAGGTTTTGATTGTTTTTTGGCTTCCGAAAAAGTTGGTAAAGATGGCAAAGTTATCGGCGTAGATATGACCAAAGAAATGATCGAGAAGGCAAAGATAAATGCCAAGAAGAACAGTGTTAGTAATGTGGAGTTTATTTTAAGTGAAATAGAAAGGTTGCCAATTGAAGATAATTCAGTAGACGTTATTACAACTAACTGCGTGATAAACCTTACACCAAACAAAACCGAAACATTCAAAGAAGCTTTCAGGGTTCTAAAAAGAGGCGGAAAAATGTATGTTTCTGATATTGTCTTGTTAAAAGAACTTTCAGAAGAACAGAAAAATGACGAAGAGTTGTTAGCTGGTTGTGTGGCAGGCGCGTTATTAAAGGAAGACTACCTAAATAAGGCAAAGAAAGCGGGCTTTGATGTTCGTGTTTTGTCTGAAAACAGAGATATTAGCAGTCAGCAGTATGATGATCTTCCCGTTGAAAGCTTGACGGTTGAATTGATAAAATAACTCTAGCGTCATCCAGCTTGTGGAGCTGATACAAGGCACCTTTTAATAGAGGTGGCTTGTTTGGCACATAGTATACTAGGAACTAGGAGCTAGTTATATATGAAAAACGAAACAGCTAAACAAATTAAAAATAGAGGAATTGCAAAAAAAGTGACAGGAGTTGCAATAACTGGAAGCTTTAAAGGATTTGATGTAATTAGTGAAGTTTAATTTTATTAAATAGGCTCAAATTTTGTACAATCTTCCGAGCAAAAAATAAGAACAAACAAGAGCAATAATTACCGATTTCTCAGGACTTTTGTTTTGTGAAAAACTGAATGCTTTCATGCAAAAAAGAATCAAAGTTAATGACAAAATGCAGTCAGGTTATGAATATTTTTTAACCGAGCCTGTGGGTAAGAATTTTGATCCCAGATTCAATCCTGCCCTTACACCAAAGCAAATGCTTGCAATGGGTGTTTTTGGTGGAAGATATATGCGTGACTGTAAAAAAGAGTTTCCCAAGGATTGGTTTTCAAGAGCAAAACTTCATCCGGAGAACGTTCTTGGTCATAGCGAAGAACTGAATTTTTTCAAAGTTGACGCCTCGCAACCCCTTTCCGCCTGGATTGAAAAAGGATGGATCAACTATCAGGATCCCAGAGGATGGTTTCAGTGGTACTGCCGTTATTATATGGGTAGGAGAATTAATGACGATGAAAAACAGATTAAGCGTTGGATTGCTATCAAGCGCCATGCTACGCAGGTAAAGAAAAACTGTTCTGAGCGTGACATGAAATGCCGACCTAAACAAAGACAGGTTTTGCTTCACTGGGCATACGACTCCAGAAAGATATAATTATTTTATTTACGAAAAGGTTGTGATAAAGTTTTTCTAAAGGTCGGTTTAAAAATATTAAACAGTGATCTTATGCAAAAAATAATAGTAATCATTATCATTATCGTTCTTTTGGCTGTAGGCGGATGGTACTTCTTCTTGCAACAAGAAGGAGGTGTTGTTGAAGAGGAAAACGGAGAAGTAGAGGAAGATGATGAATATGAGGAAGTAAGGAAAGAAGAGGATGTCGTCGTTTCCGATGATGTGGGACATGAATATGGCGGAGGTTATGTTTT
>CAZBGG010000105.1:0-4638 GCA_964491305.1 uncultured Methanosarcinales archaeon | reverse complement strand
TTATTGAACAGAAACCGAGAGTGGAAGTTGCCGGTAGTGCTTTTTTAATTATGGAGGACAGTCAGTGGTTAATAGAAGACCTTGACTACCCCCAACAACCTTAGGGAGTAAAACTTTTAAAAAAAGAAAGGAGTGTTTTGTATGGTGCTTGGAAGAGTTTTTGGTAATCAATTTATTGAGGTGATCGAATGGACGGATGACGATTCGCAGGATATTATCATGTATCGTTTCCCCGTGGAAAATAAAGAAATTAAGATGGGGGCACAGTTAACAGTTAGGGAATCGCAGGTAGCTATTTTTGTCAATGAGGGGCAAATAGCCGATATATTCGAGCCTGGAAGATACACCCTATCTACCGAAAACATGCCCGTTTTAACTAAACTTAAATCATGGAAGTACGGCTTTGATTCTCCGTTTAAGGCTGAGGTGTACTTTGTAAACACCAAGCGATTTCCTGAACAAAAATGGGGAACATCCAATCCTGTAATGATGAGGGATCAAGAATTTGGCGTTGTGCGTTTTCGTGCGTTTGGAGTATTTGGATTTAGAGTGCATGATCCCGAAAAATTCATGAAAGAACTTGCGGGAACCAACGAAACCTATTCCACCGAACACATCACCAAACAACTGCGCAACGTAATTGTTTCGGGGTTATCGGAAGCGGTTGCTCAATCGGAGATTCCTGCTCTTGACTTAACCACAAAATACAGTGAATTGGCAGATACCTGCATGGAAACCTTTGAACCCAAGTTCAATGAATACGGGCTTTCGCTTTCTTCGTTTGTGATTAATAATATCTCACTACCTCAAGAGGTAGAAGATGCAATAGACAAAAGAACTTCCATGGGAGCCATCGGAGATCTGAACTCTTATACCCAGTATCAAGCTGCTAATGCAATGGAAGATGCAGCAAACAACGAAGGCGGAGTTGCAGGGGCAGGAGCAGGCATGGGAGCAGGCATAGGCATGGGGCAGGCAATGGCTGGTGCATTCAACCAATCTCAGCAGCAACCGCAACAACAGCAGCAACAAGTTCAGTGTCCCAAATGCAACGGTCAAGCTGTAGCAGGTGCTAAATTCTGCCCTCAGTGCGGAGAATCGATGCAACCCGATACAATAGCATGTCCTGGGTGCAACAACCAGATAGACGAATCATCTAAGTTTTGCCCTCAATGCGGGCAGTCCATGAGTGCCGAATGTAACAATTGCAATGCTGAATTGCAGCCAAGTGCAAAGTTTTGCCCCAAGTGCGGAACTCAACAGTAAATTTTTCTCGTTTAGCAAGTTACTATACCCCCCTTCTATTTCTCAATATCACAAAATAGAAGGGGGACTGTTTTAAACAAGTATACCCAAAATTAAGGAGGGGAAAAAATGACACAGACTTATAGTTATGAATGCAAGGGGTGCGGAGGTCCCACCCAATTTGATCCTGAATCTCAAAATCTCAAATGTGAATTTTGTGGCACTTTGACTGAATTTGAAAAACCTAATGTAGATGTAGAACCACACGAGTTAGAAAAAGGATTTGAGGATTGCAGTACAGACTGGCAACAGGAAATGCGAGTAATCCACTGTGATAGTTGTGGTGCTGAGTCAGTGTTGGAAAGTAAGGTAAAAGCTCAAGAATGTCCCTTTTGTGATTCCCCGCAGGTTTCCAACACCGAAACCGAAGCAGGAATTAAACCTGATTATCTGATCCCATTTAAGGTTTCGGAAAAGAATGCCAAGGAAGGGTTTAAAAAATGGATTAAGAGCAAGTTTTTTGCCCAGGGAAGTGCTAAAAACCCTGAAAGAGTTGAGCATCTCAAGGGGGTCTATGTTCCTTTTTGGCTTTTCGATGTTGATACTACAACTAACTATAAAGGTCGTAGAGGCAAGGTGGTAAGAAGTCGAAGAAACAATAAACGCAGAACTAGATGGTATCCTGTTTCGGGAACTTATCATAAAGACCTTTACAATGTTTCGGTATGTGCATCAACACAGGTAAAAGATATGAACCTTTCCGAGAAAAAAATAGACTATAAATACGAAGAGCTTGAAGGATACGATCCCGCCTTTTTGTCTGGATTTGTTGCCGAGCGATACGAACATGACATCGAAAGTAGTTGGGATAAAGCCAAGGATAAAATTAAAAAAATCTTGGAGAGGGGCATTAAAAGGGAAATAGGTGGCGATAAACAGAGAGTGGATAAAATGGATACCCAGTATAGAGATCCCAAATACAAACACGTATTATGCCCAATGTGGATATCCAACTTTAAACACAACGGGAAATCCTACCCCTTTATTGTTAATGGGCAAACAGGAGAAACCGAAGGCAAGTACCCGTTGAGTTACCCCAAAGTAGCAGGTGCAGTAGCAGCAGTGGCTGGAATTCTGTATGTTTTATTGTAAAAACACATAGTTCTGTCAACCACCCCCACCTCAAGAGGTGGAGGCTTGCGGTGAAATCGAGACGCAAGCCTAGTTGATTAGCCTAAGCTCTTCAAGAGCTACGTTACCCATGAATGACATAGGTATGTTGGGGTGCTCCACAAGCTCCATCCACTACGGCTAGTGGTTAAACAGTTCTGCAGGGTTAGGAACAGTGCTACTAGTGAAAAACCACGGGTAACATTGGCGATGTGGACCTACGGGTTTCGGGAGGTTCCCGCCTACGTACTAGGATCAAAACCTCCCAATATAGGCGGGAAGGGTTCAAGAAAGTAAGAGATTTTTTATCCCCAAAAAACGAGGAGGGTTGAATATGAGAAGGATTTTAGCAAGAACAGCTATGAGGGGTGGAAGTCGAAGGAGTCGCAGGAGAAGAAGAGGTGGCAGTTCCCCGATAGTAGGGTTGATTATCTTAGGGGTTTTGTTTTTGATATTTATAATAAATTTGCTATAAAGTAAAAATATTTACCCAAATGAGGAGGGTTGAATGTGACCAATTCCAAAAAAGGATGTGGATGTGGTGGTTGCTTAAAACCAGTTTTGATTGTGGTGCTGGTTGCAGTAGTCGGCATAAGTGCATATTACTATATCAGTAATTATTTTGATCAACGTGCCATGCAACAAATAGCACAAGAAATGGAAGAAGCACACGGACTTCCTTCGGCGGAAGAAAGCTTCGAAGAACTATATGGCCAATTAAGCGAAGAAGAATTAAAAAGCCATAAAAATGAAGAGGGTTTAAGTTTATATGAGGAAAAACAACACGGAACAAATCCGTTTCGCCAAGATACTTCAGGCAATCATGTAACAGATGCGTTGGCGATTAAAGAAGGATTAGACCCTCTTGCCTACTCCACGTCTGGAGATGGTATCAGTGATTACGTGAAGTTAGCCAAAGGAATAGATCCACATGAGCAATACTCTCATGATGATTTTGATCTCAATACGCCCATCGAAACTGAACAGGATGGAATCAGGATTGTTCCTGGGTGTCCCGACTCAAAATACCTGGGCTTCTTTGATGAATTTAACTCTAAATACCTTATTGATAACTATGATCCTATTCACTCGCCGTTTGTCATAAGGGATTTTGAAGGAAAAGTTCAGATAGATGGAAAGTTATTGGATATAGATGAAAAATCAGGAGAACTTGAAACCAAGATATATCTCTATAATTACGAGGAAGATGATTTTAAAAAGCCCGAAGTCGAAGTGCTAAATCCAAGCGTAGAATTTGAGTACTCGGATGATTATGCTGTACTCCTTAAAGACGATGCAATGGATGTCAATAAAAGAGAAGCAAGATATCACCTTTTGATGATTATAAATCCTCTTAGCTTTAAGGATTTAAGCGATGAGGCGGGAATAATGGATGCTATAGAAGATGAGGTTATTACCAACATCGAAGAAGCCGAAGAAAGAGGAGAGTTGGAAAGAGTGGAGGATGAAGATGCAATAGATAGAGCCAGTATTGCTACTGGCACTATAAATTTCCTGTTTCAGGTGGGAGGGGAAGACCCTGGAGATGATTGGTGGGATGATGTAATTAGGGGAACAGAAGCCCCTGAAATCATCGATCTGGTTAACATCTTTGATTTCTCATCGCCCTTTCAAGAGCGAGTATATATTAAGCCAACTTTAAACTTATTTGAAAGGATTTATAATGACACTTTCTTAGATAACTTTGTGTTGGTAGAACAAGACCTCTCCTATTCAGAATTGGAAGAGGTGGTGCAAAGAGAATACATGGGATTAATCGAAGACGAAATACCCGAAGAAGATGAGGAAGAAGATGAAGAAAAAGTTATCGAAGATAAATACAAAGAAGGAACTGTTTTGGATTTCAGTAAAACCAGAGATGCTTTTTGGTTCGGAAATTACGGCAATGAAGACAATGGAGGTCACTGTGCAGGGCTTTCCCTTATAATGGCTCTTAATTACAACAATTACGACATTCCAATGGCAGCAAGAGCAGAGCTTGATGATGAAACCATAGAATACGAACTGGAACCCGAAGTATACGGTGAGCTGTTTGATAATCTATACAATTTCAGGTTTGAAGAGAGCGTTTATAGGGATTACCTCTATAACAGATATCAACGAACAATTCGGGGGCCTCATTCCGTAGGAGATAACCCCTACAATATTCCCAATAAGTACCAATCCTTATCTCAGAGGCTAAACCCGTTTACTTACAAAAAT
>CAZBGG010000104.1:0-4657 GCA_964491305.1 uncultured Methanosarcinales archaeon | reverse complement strand
AAATAGGTCTGACAATATTTTGGCAGGACCTATTTTTGCTCCAGAAAAGGTAATCTACATAGGATCTGTTGTATTGGTCGGATGATGTTATACCGAAGAGGTCTGCATTAACTAATGATTCTATTCCGCAGCATTCCGAGCTTATTGTCTTATTTTCAAGCCTATTAAGGAAACTTGGGGCATATTCAGTGTGCCTGTATGTGCTTTTTTCGACCATTTCCAGTGTACTACTATAGTTGAAATTAGTGATGGTAGTCCTGTTTATAGTATTTTCAAGATTGTTATGATAATAGAGTGGGTCATTTAATCCTTGTATACTTAGGCTTACATGGTAAGTATCCTTTGAACTATAGCTCATATTTCCTTTTGCGGTATCAATCATTACATCAGCACTTATATTAACTCTGAATGGGAAGGTCTGGTTTATTTTGGGATTTGCTATTGACAGGTTTGATTTAATTTGCAGAAAATCCAGGGCCCTATCATTTATTCTATTTGTCCAATTTTGGATGCCATTTTCAACCATAGAGGGCGCATTGGATGTTTCACCGTAGAGTGTTCCATTCATTAAAAGCTCTTCAAAACGCAATGTAGCATTGTCTATAGTGCCGTCGTTATATGTATATCTTACAAGATCTTTAAGGGCGTTTTTTGATTGAACATAAAGGATGTTGTCTGCATAACTTTCAAGATTTCTTTTGTGTGATTCCAGGATGTTAAATTGGGCTCTAATGGCATCATAGTTGTGACTTTGTATTGAATGGCTTCCAGTTAAACTTATCACAAGAAGTATAAGGAGAGTAATTGATACAAGTGTGAAAAAAATGCCTTTCTTGTTCAATTTCGCCATACCCACACCTCCGCATTGTAAGGTCCCCACACCTCGCTTTCCTTATAGACCCCTTGTATGATGGTTTTTGAGGGGATGAGCACTTCTGACTTATTATGAGGTATTGAGGAATGATTGTATAGTTTCTCATTTTCAATATAGAAGGCGAAGCTATACTGGTCTTTCTTAAATGGGTTTGAAATATCTTCAAATATATCTTCTATTAATTGCAGGCAGAAATCGCAGTTATTTGTTTGATTTCTGTAATATAGCTCACCAATTTGCAGTAATAGGGGAATTTCAAGGTCTGTAATGTTTTTATTATCGTGGAGTTCACCTCCTGGTCCAATTAGTGGGCTGTTTATATCGTTTGGTTTCTTGGAGTAAAGGAAGTTGAGAATATCTACTGAAATAAGAGATACCTGGTCCTGCGGGGTATCATGATAAAAAAATGACATTGCTAGTAAGGTGCCAAGGAACAGTATGAAAAAGGCAATTATTGCATCACTTACAAAAAAATATCCTTTTTTCATTAATATCCCCTGCTTTTATATCCTATCTTCCCAAGATCTCGTTTGTTTCCCAGTGACAGCTTAATTAATTACTTCACCACATTTAGTGCCGTTAACTACTATGCCCCCACATCCTACTCCATATTTATCAACTGTGCCATTGGTAAGTCTGACTGCATTTCTATTTACATCCAGAAAGTAAATGCAAATTTCCCTGTTTGTTCTGAAGAGTTCTTTTACATCATCACAATCCATGCCTACAAGTTTAGCTTCTTCTTCTTCAGATAGAAAGCCGTCGTCAAAAACTATGTTTTCTTTAACTCTATGGGTGAGAAGGTCGGACTCTGTTTCAAAGTCATCTTCCAATGATCTTAGTCCTACAAATGTGAAAAACCCTATTATTGTTACAAGAAAGAGTCCAACGGCCAGATAACTATCTATAGATACTGTCTGACCCCTTTTTTTTAAATTACCGGAAATAATAAATCACCCCTGCTGGGTTGGTTAGTCCACTATATGTATAAAAACTTTTCGGCTTATTCAACAACTATCGCTGGTTTTCCCGGAAGCGATTGAGAAGCTTTATCATCTTCACTCTTTTCTGCTCTAATGATATCTACTTGACATGAATATTCTGATTCCAGGAAATTTTTTGCTTCCTCTAGAATGGTTTTTTCTTCTTCAAGAGTGAAATATATGGGCGTTTTACCACCTTTGATAATCTTTTTTGCAATTTTAAGTACATCTTTTCCCTTTTCACGCAACTTTGTTTCCATTATTTTACTGATTATCTCTTTTGGGTCGTTGGTGTTTTTAAGCTCCTCTGAAATCTTGTCAAATAGTTCATATTTCCATTCCTGGGCGAGGAAAAGCTTAACCTTTTTAGGCCTATCAATCTTTGCAAGCCTTTTGACCGTTGCTATATCATTCATTGTGTTGGTGATGAGCCATTCGGTATCTTTCTGAATCTTACCTCCTTCATACATTGGCCAAGGGGCTTCAGATACTATGCCTTTAATTCCCAGCTTTTGCCAGGCTTCCTCACATAAATGTGGACAGAATGGTTGCATCATTATAACTTGTGTCTCAGCAAGTTTCCTGAATAACTCCTTATTAGGATTGTTTTTGCTCCGTCTTAAATACCACTTTATGTTCCTTCCTAATTCGAAGAATATTATCTGGTATGCTGTTCTAAACAATGTTTTATTCATGGCATCTTCCGTTCTCTTGATTATATCATTTAGTCTTGATTCCATCCAATAGTCAATACTTTGCCAATCATCTCTTCCGCTGTCATATTGGCTTGTTAAAAGTTTAGACCAGTTAATAAGTTTTGAAACAAGACTCTTTGCAAAGTCCGAATCCCAATTAGGATCATCAAGCTCTTCACCTCCTGAGAGAATTGTGGCCCTTGAAACATCCGGGCCATAATCTTCAACGATTTTACTGATGGGCACAACATTTCCTTTTGATTTTGACATTTTTTCCCCATCTACAGTAACCCATCCGTTGACACCTATTCCTTTCGGCCATTTGTCTTTTGGGAAGATAGCAGTGTGGTTAAAAATAAAAAAAGTGAGGTGGTTTTGGATAAGATCTTTTCCTGAATTCCTAAAGTCTACGGGGTACCAGTATTCAAATTCTTTCTTCAATGTGTCAGCCCATTCCTTACTTACTTTAAGGTCCTGGCTTTTTCCTTCATCTAAAAATATGTAACTAAAAAAATTGTCATCTAGTCTTTCAGGTTCAGCTTCTTTTATCTTATGGGCAATTGTGTAATAAGCCATGTATATGGTGCTGTCAGAGAGGCTTTCAATGAGCCATTTCTCATCCCATGGGAGTTTTGTTCCAAGCCCCTCTTTCCTTGTGCACGCCCATTCATGAAGCCAATCTATTACATAATTGAATTGTTGCCTGGATTTTTCGGGATAAAGCTCGATTTTATCAAGACATTCATGGGCAAGTTCCTTCCATTCAGGGTTCGCATAGTTCAAGAACCATTGATCTGACACAATCTTAACTATACAATCGCTTAGATTTCTTGAAACCACCTTCCCTGTCAGCTCGTATAGATATGTGGCGGTTCCCTCATCAACTAAAGACTTCTTTATTTTATCTTTTGCTATTTCTACCCTTTCACCCTTGTGATTACCTACCAGCATCTCCCCCTCGTAGAACCCTTTTTTGTAGACTTCTTTTTTTGCTTTCTCGAGCTTTTCTCTTTCATTTATGCTTTTTATTCCAAGCTTTTCTATTGCAGCTTTAGCAGCGACATTACCAAGACCGCGGGAATTTATAATAGGTATGGGTTCTAAGTTTGCCAGATCTTCATCTGCCCCAAATTTTCTGAGCTCTTCGGGTTTTTTCTGCAGGTGTATAAGGCCCATATAATCATCAGGGGAATCGCTTGGGACCGATGTTACTATTCCTGTTCCGATTTCAGCTGAAGGAAAATAAGCAGGGAGTACGGGTATGTCTTTTTCGATTACTGGTGCATGGACAAATTTTCCTATAAGCTGGTCTCCGGAAATCTTGCCGGTGATTGTGATATCATAGTCTTGTTGCTTTAGTTTCTCGGCGCATTCTTCGCTCACAATCCAGGTTTCTTCGCCAACACGGGTCTTTAAATATTCTATTTCAGGGTTAACCCACAGGTTGGTTTGACCATACATTGTTTCAGGTCTAAGGGTTGCAGCAACCAGATATTCCTCATCAAGCTTAAATTTCAGAAGGACGTACTCTTGCGGCACTTCTCCTTCTCCCTCAACCCTATCATGGTCTCCTACTGCAACATTTTCTTTTGGATCCCAAACAACTGGGAATCTTCCCTTAATAACAAAATTGTTTTCCCTTAACTTATTGAATTGCCATTTAATGAATTTATCGTAATGAGGATTAATTGAAGTGGTTGTGAACTCTCTCCTCCAATCAATACTTAATCCAAGAGATGAATAGTCTTTTTTTACCTGCGGGGCAAAAAATTCAATCCAGTATTCGGGTTTTTCAAATTTGTGCATTTTTGAATCAGGAATTCCCATGTCTTTCATCATGCTTATTTGTTTCTCTTCTTTTTCCTTGACTCTTTTTGCTGCGCTTATTATAGGGGACCCTGTTGCATGCCATCCCTGAGGAAATAGTACGTTATACCCTTTGCTTCGCATATACCTGGCGAAAGTGTCTACCCTGATTATGGTGTAAAGGTGGCCTATATGGGGAAATGCATTTATATAAGGGTAAGGGAAAGTGAGAAAGAATTTTTTTTCACCATTGACTTCCGGTTGAAATACTTCTTTTTCTTCCCATATATTCTGCCATT
>CAZBGG010000103.1:0-4657 GCA_964491305.1 uncultured Methanosarcinales archaeon | reverse complement strand
TTCTGCCTCACACAACCCTTCTGAGGACAACGGCATAAAATTCTTTGATAAAGATGGGTATAAACTTCCCGACCATAAAGAGAAAGAGATTGAAAAATTAGTTAATGAAGGAGATTTTAATACGGACAGGGTAACGGGAAAAGATGTGGGTAAAGCTTTTAGAATAGATGATGCATCGGGAAGATACATAGAGTTTGCCAAAAATTCTATAAAAAACGAGAAGTTGGAAGGGCTCAAAATAATATTAGATTGTGCAAACGGTGCAGCGTACAAGGTGGCTCCGCTTATCTTCTCTGAGTTAGGGGCGCAGGTAACTGTTTTTGGTAACAAGCCTGATGGACTTAATATAAACTACAGATGCGGGGCCTTGCACCCAGAAATTATAAGCTCTGCTGTAATTGAAAATAATGCTGATGTTGGTATTGCGTTGGATGGGGATGCTGATAGGTTAATAATGGTTGACGAGAATGGAGAAGAAGTTGACGGAGATGAATTGATTGCTATTTGCGCACTACATCTTAATGAGATGGCAGAGCTTAAAAAAAAAGCTGTTGTTGTTACGGTTATGAGCAATATAGGGTTTGAAAAATCACTAGGGGATCAAAATATTTCTGTAATCCGAACCAAAGTAGGAGACAGGTATGTTACTGAAAAGATGAGAGAAAATGGTTTTGTTTTAGGTGGTGAACAATCAGGCCACATTATTTTTGCTAATCATAATACTACTGGTGATGGAACTATTGCTGCATTGCAGGTGTTAAACATCATGAAAAAAACAGGGAAGAAACTTTCACAACTAAAAAAATGCATCAAAAAATATCCCCAGGTTCTTGAAAGCTTTAAAGTAAAAGAAAAAAAGTCCTTTGATGATCTTCCCAATGTGAATGAAATAATCTCAAGAGGAGAAGAAAAGCTCGGAGATGATGGCAGGATACTCGTCCGTTATTCAGGTACTGAAAACAAGTGCAGGGTTATGGTGGAGGGAAGGGAAAAAGAATTAACGAGCAAGATTTGTGAAGAAATCGTTGGGGCAATAAAAAAGGAGATAGGTGTCTAGATGAAAGCTATAATACTTGCGGCTGGCAAAAGTACCAGGACGTATCCTTTGACTGTAACAAGACCTAAGCCGCTCCTTAAAGTGGCAAACAAAACACTTCTTGAACACAACCTGGATCAGTTATGTGGCGTAGTAGATGAAACAATAATTATTGTTGGTTACAAAAGAGAAATGATTATGGAGAAATTTGGAAACAGGTATAAATCAATTAAAATAACTTATGTAACTCAGGAAGAAAATCTGGGCACAGGTCATGCGCTACTGCAGGCGGAAAAATATGTAGATAATGATTTTCTTGTTCTAAATGGTGATGATTTGTACTCATCCAAAGATTTAAAACCACTTACTAAAAAGAAGAACACTGCTCTTGTTATCCAGAAAGAAAAACCTTCTTCCTATGGAGTTTTTTTCACTGAAAATGGAAAAGTTTATGATCTTATTGAAAAGCCCCAGAATTTAGAAAGTGGTCTATGCAATACAGGGTGTTTTGTTCTTAATAATGAAATATTTAGTCTGTTAAAAAAGTTAAAAAAAAGTTCACGTGAAGAATATGAACTTACAGATGGTATCCTCCATTTAATAAGGAAGGATGATTTTAAAGTTCAGGAAATTAAGGATTACTGGTATCCTATAACTTTTCCCTGGAGTCTTTTAGAGGTTAATGAGAAATTCCTTGAGTTAATTGATGATGAAAATAGGGGTAGTATCGAAAATAATGTTACTATTAAGGGGAAGCTCAAGCTTGGTGAAAACAGTCTAATTATGTCTGGAGTTTACATTGAAGGAAATGTGGTTATAGGTGATAACTGTAAAATCGGACCAAACTCTTACATAAGGGGCCCTACAAGTATAGGGGATGGCTGCAGGATTGGACCTTCAGAACTAAAGGCCAGTATTTTTTTTGATGGTTGCCGATGTGATCATGTTTCCTACATTGGTGACTCGATACTGGGGGAAAATGCCCATATTGGTGGCCATACCATTATTGCTAACCTAAGACATGACAAAAAGAATCATCGTACAATAGTAAAGGATAAGCTTGTTGATACGGGAAGGAAAAAACTGGGTGTAATCATGGGCGACAACACTGATACGGGAATCAACACCTCCTTTTATCCAGCAAGGAAGATGTGGCCGGGAACTTTCACAGTACCGTCTCAAGTTGTTAAAGAAGATATTAAATAAAGGAATGCTCAATCAGACCTACTAAACAACCTGTCGTCTGACGCTGCTATCGATCTATTGATCGATAGTGTCGATTTCCGATTGACGTAACAAAAATTTGTTTTTTGTTTAAATAGGTTATTTATCAGTTTAAAACCTACCAGCTTAAAAGTTTAAAGATCAAATGAGGAAGCGTTTGCTTTATTTTTGAACAGGGGTGTAAGATATGTGTGGAATTATTGGAATAATTGCAGAAGAGGAATTTTCGATTGAAAATTCTCTTGTTAAAAGGCTTAAGCGTCTTGAATACAGGGGTTATGACTCCTGGGGTTATGCGACAGCAGAGGGAAAATTTTTGAAGTCTACAGGTGGGATAGGTTCTGCCGGGACCGAGGTAAAATCAAAAATTGGCGTTGCACACACAAGGTGGGCAACCAATGGTGGTGTTACAGAATCAAACGCCCACCCTCACTACAACAAGGATAAAAGCATATTTGTAGTTCATAACGGGATTATAGAAAATTCTGATGAGATTAAGGATATGCTAATAAAAAAAGGGTATGAATTTATTTCAGAGACTGATACAGAAGTCATACCGCATTACTTTGATTACAAGCTAAAAGGTGGCAAAAAAATAAAAGAAGCTGTTGTGGATTTTATAAAATATGCAAAAGGAACATTTGCAATCCTGTTGTTAAATAAAGATAACGATGAGATGTTTGCTATTAAAAGAGATTCTCCTCTTGTTATGGGTGTTGATTCAAAAAGAAAAATCCTAAGTTCGGATGTTTATGCTTTCAGTGATATTACTAATGAAGCTATATTTTTTGAGGACAATGAATTCGCTATAATAAAGGGTGGTTCATATGAATTCTACAATTCTGATGGAGAAATAATACAAAAAGAAATTAAAAAATTTGAGTGGGAAGTGGAAGACCAGACTAAAGAGAATTTTCCTCATTTTATGATAAAGGAAATAAATGAGGAAGCCAACGTGGCGAGACGGCTAATCCAGTCTCTGAGGACAACGCAGAAAGACAGGTTTGAAAACTTTGCTAGAACTATTGCAAATTCAGGGAGGGTAGTATTTGTTTCATGCGGCACAAGTTATCATGCAGCCCTTGTCGGCTCCTATATATTGAACAAAATAGGAATAAGGAGCCAGGCGGTTATAGCGTCAGAGTTTCATAATTTTATTGATATTGATAAGGATACAACAGTGGTTGCAATATCCCAATCAGGGGAAACGATGGATGTGGTGGTTGTTATAAAGGAGGCAGTAAGGAAAGGTGCCAGGGTTCTTTCAATAGTAAATGTTCCTTACTCAACTGTCCAGCGGTACAGTGTGGTCTCTCTTGAAATAATGGCTGGCCAGGAAATTTGTGTGGCGGCCACAAAATCTTTTACAAACCAATTAATAAGCTTGTTTGCAATCGGGAAAAAATTAGGGTATAATGGTATCAGGTTAGGAAACATACCAAATAAAATTACAAAGACTATCAACAAAACAGAAGACCAAATAAAGAAACTTGCAAAGGAATTGAAGGATAAGGAACATATTTTTGTCCTTGGCAGAGGTGTGTCTTACCCTATTGCCAGGGAATTTGCGCTTAAGCTAAAGGAAATTCCATATATTCATGCCGAAGGGATGATGGGTGGCGAGTTAAAACACGGAACGATGGCATTGATTGAAGAACAGACCCCTGTAATCTCACTTGTGCAAAATGATAATGTGGATATGTTAACAAACACCAAGGAAGTTGAAGCAAGGGGCGCAAGAACCATTATTATTTCAAACACAGGCAAAGGGTTAATAAACACTGAAAAATGCGATGATTTTGAATACGCGATATATTCCAGCTTAGTTGGGCATCTTCTTAGTTATCATATAGCTAAATTAAAAGGTTTGCCAATAGATAAACCCAGAAATCTTGCCAAAAGCGTTACAGTCAAATAATAGCTAAACATCCAGAGCTCTTGTTTAGGATTCAATCTATTTTTTAATTTTTATACAGGCCTGTAATTGTATTTTATACAATATAAATTAATTTAATTTAATTTTATGGTTTATCATACATGGGCGATTTATACTCTGAGGTCAGAAAAATTTTAGGTCTGTTGTTGAGGGATCCAGGGGCCTTATTTGAAAAAATAAAAGATGAAGAAGGTTTTTTGAAACCCTTGTTATTTTTTGTTTGTTCACTTTTCACTTACCTTGTAGTGTGCTCGGTTCTTGGAATAGTTGGTAGTATTTTGAAAGGCGGATTTTTAGAAACAGTCTTTAATCTGCTGTTCTTGCCGGTTAGCATTTTGTTCACAACTTTAGATATTATTGCCAGGACTTTATTGTCATTTGTAATTCCTTTTATTTTTGCTGGAATTACTTACCTTGGGTTGTTCTTCTTCAAAATAAAAGATGATTTTTTAAAAACTTTC
>CAZBGG010000102.1:0-4674 GCA_964491305.1 uncultured Methanosarcinales archaeon | reverse complement strand
AGATAGCTCTTTTAAAAATAATTTTGGAAAATTCATTACAAAAAGACCATAAGATCGATAAAATCGGTAACACATCAGTTTCTATTTTTAGATTCGAGAAAGACGGTAATCGCAGACCCCAAGTAATAAATTGTACTAAACATCTTAATTAGCTTGTTGTGCTATTGCGGGTTCATATAAATATTTATATAAAACCAGCAAAACCGAAGGTATATGATTTGTATAGGGATAGAATCTACGGCTCACACTTTTGGAATAGGTATTCTGAAAGATGAAAAAGTCCTCTCCAACGTTAAAAATAGTTATGCAACTGAAAAAGGCGGAATGATTCCCTCAAAAATTTCTGAGCACCATATCAATGTTTTTGATTCAACCTTGAAAAGAGCACTGGAGGATGCAGACATAGGGCTAAATGAAATAGATTTAGTGGCTTTTTCACAAGGTCCCGGCATGGGACATGCCTTGAGGGTTGGCGCAAACATGGCAAGGAGCCTGTCTTTACTATTGAATAAGCCAATTATTGGGGTTAATCATTGTATAGCCCATCTGGAGATTGGTCACATGCTTTTTGAGTTAAAGGACCCTTTGCTTTTGTATGTTTCTGGAGCCAACACACAAATAATTGCTTACTCTGAAGGTAAATATAGAATATTTGGTGAAACTCTTGATATTGGAGTTGGTAATTTTATTGATTCGTTGGCAAGATTCATGGGGTTGGGTTTTCCAGGTGGTCCAGAATTGGAAATTTTGGCCAGAAAAGGTGAGAGATACATAAAACTGCCTTACGTTGTAAAAGGTATGGATGTTAGTTTCGGAGGTTTGTTAACAAATTTAAAGCATAAGATATCACAAAAGAAATATGCTAATGAAGATATAGCTTATTCTGCTCAAGAAACTATTTTTGCGATGTTGATGGAGGTTACTGAAAGAGCCATGGCACATTGTAATTCCAGAGGACTTATTTTGGGAGGTGGTGTGGCCTGCAACAAGAGATTACAGGAGATGTCAAAGCTAATGACTGAGGATAGGGGTGTTAATTGTTATATCCCTGAAAATGATCTTCTGGTGGATAATGGCGCTATGATTGCCTGGTTGGGAATTTTAATGCATAAGTCAGGTATATCCTGCACCATCGAGAGTTCTGTTATAAAACCTTATGAGAGGACTGATGATGTAACTATTTCATGGAATCATTAGTTTTCCAGACTTCTTTTTTCTCCAAATTCAGAAGTATATTGCACCCCAGGGTGTTGACGTAATGGACGTCAAGCTCTACTTTATAGAATAGTCTTTTAACTGTAATATGGCTAACAAGGTTTTTTTTGTATCTTGTTTTTCTGACTTTTCCCACATAAACCCCATACTTGTCAAATACTTTAAGACCTAGGTATCTTGAACCAGGTGTATGGCTTATGTAAACTGCGTCTACACCAAAATTATTAATCATATTTATGCCTACATATACTGTGGGTCTCATGAAACCAGTGTCTATGCTTATGCCAGTTATCGTCTTAGCGTCTTTTTCTATATGCAAAATTGAAAGAACACCTATGTATCTTCCTTTTTTATCTATTACATCCTTGCCTAATATGTCGTCTGATGTTATCAAACCCTGCAGATTTTCTGATTCACTCATTCTTTATACTCTTTGTTCAAAATTAATTTATCACTAATTTTATCTATGTCAGCAAACTTGAAGGTGATTTTTTTGAATAGCCCTGTTTTTACGATAAATTCTTTGAAGTTGTTTGATGTATCATTCCTTAAAACCTTTTTAACTTTCCCAATTATTCTTCCATTTTTGTCCAGGACCTCAAGTCCTACCAACGATGTGAAGGGTTTTATATTGAGTATTACTGCATCGGGCGTAAATGATGCGATATGTGACCTATCCACAAATAATCTTGGTCCCATGATCTTTGAGAAAGTTATTCCTATAATATTATAATTTTTTATTATAATGTCTTCCACCTTCCCTAACTCTTCTGCGTCTTTTGCAAGTACTCTTTTTCCAATCAACTTTTTAAGGTTGAATTCTTCATCCAGTCTGTATAAAACCGATGATATATGTTGGATTTTTTTCCCCATTTATTTGTCACCTCTCTCTTATTTTATATATTTTACGTTAAATAAAAAAAAGTAATTATTGCCGAATATTTTATAACCTGACCTGTTATAGTGAGAATCATTAATCTTATTTTATTATACCTAAATACACCCAGGATGAACGTGGTTTGTTGTGATCCCACTCCAATAATATTAAAGAATATGACGGCCCATCCTCCATATTTGTTGATAACGTTTTTTGTGCGATAGAATTTTTTTATGGAAATTATTCTTCTAAAAAAAGTTGAAAAATTTCTTCCGATTATGTAATCAAGCGTATAACTAAGGAAAGCTCCACAGAAGGTTATTAGAAATACGCTTAATGGGGGGTTTGTTGTAAGTGCTCCAAGGAAAGAAAATTCAACAGGTATCGTAAGAAAAAAAAGACCCCCAAAGAATGTCACATAGAAAAGGCCAAGCAACGATATGGAGGAGGGTGCCAAAAGAGACATCTCGGAGTTAATGTGAGATACAATGTTGATTACCAGCTTATGAATGCCGCTGATGGCCTGCCCTAGTATGGTTTCTGATATCTGGGCATAAAATATTGTGTAAAGTGTGAAGGTAAAGGCTGCTGAAACGATGATAATCAACAAGAACTTTAGGCTTAATTCCTTTTTTCTAAATCCGTATTCAAAAACCTTATTTTGCAGAGGGGCTTGGTCCATTCTCTTTTTTCTTAATTTTTTGAAGGATTTTCTCATGTCCTTTCCAATCTATTACGTTTTCAAGGACTTCTATAATGTTGTCAACGGCGATTATATTAATCTTTGATAGTTTCTGCTTATCCATTATTATGTCCTTAAGGTTCGATTTTGGGACTATAACATTTTTAATACCTGCATTAATGGCTGCTTCAACCTTGGATGTAACTCCTCCTATGGGTAAAACGGTACCCCTTACTGATAGGCTTCCAGTCATAGCGAAGTTTTGTTTCACAGGAACATTATTGAATGATGAAATCATTGCAACGCTAATAGCGATGCTGGCAGAGTCACCTTCAACACCCTCATATGTCTGAAGAAACTGAAGGTATATACTATACTTATCTTTGATGTCTTCACCAAAATATTTTTTTATTATTGCGCTGACATTCGTGACTGCTTCTTTAGCTATTTCGCCGAGCTTACCGGTTGCTACAATCTCATGTTCTTTACCGCCAGGTGTTACTTCAGATTCGATAGGTAGTATGATACCCGAAAAGGAATTACCGCCACCTATAACTGCTAGACCATTTACTCTCCCTACTCTTTCCCCTTCAGTCATGATTACTTCGTACTCTTTTTTTCTTTCTATGTATTTGTCGGCTATTTGCTTTTCCAAGGATTTGGCTATTTTTTTTGCGGCAGGAATGTGTTTTGGTTTTACAAGGCTTGAACCTTCTTCAGATGCGACGTCTCCTGCTGCTCTTACCAGGCCTCCCAGATCTCTGAACCTTAATGTCAAATGTCCCTTTCGATTAGCCATTTTCCTAGCTTCTTGCACTATCTCCATCACTGCATCTTTTCTGAAATGAGGAATCTTTTTATCTTTTCTCACTTCCTGCGCAACAAAAACTGCTAATTTCTCCCTGTTTTTAGGGGTATCTTCAATGGTATCTCTCATATGTATTTCATATCCGTATCCTCTAATTCTTGACCTAAGAGCTGGATGCATGTTTCTTACCGTTTCCATATTACCTGCTGCAACCAAGACAAAATTACACGGCACCGGTTCTGTCCTAACCATGGCTCCTGCAGACCTTTCGCTTTGCCCGGTGATTGGATATTTTCCTTCTTGCAGTGCGGTTAGCAACTCTTGTTGCGTGTGAGGTCTTAGAGTTGATATTTCATCTATAAATAGTACTCCCGAATGTGACTTGTGAATCATGCCTCCAACAACCCTTTCATGGGCAGGGGTTCCAAGGCCTCCTGACTGAAAGGGGTCGTGCAAAACATCCCCTAACAGGGCTCCAGCATGAGCACCTGTAGCATCCATGAAAGGTGCCTGGTCTTTTTTATAATTATCAACTAATAATTTTGGCACCGAAGTTTTCGTTTGTTTACCCATTCTTGCTCCAAAGCTCATTATGAATATGAAAGCAGCTATAATGAAAAAGAAGCCGATTGAAGAGCTGGCTGCCATAATTGCCCCAACTGTTGCATTGTATTCCTCCGTAAATCTTGTGAATGTCCACCAGGTACCAAGGAATGATAGGAGTATAAGGAAAATTATTATGAAAATTCCACCTGAATTGGCAAATCCTGCAGCCTGGCCCCTTGCTTTTCCAATCAGGTCTCTTCCGTTACCTGCAGGCAGAGTTCTAATCAATGGAGTGTTCTCATCATTTGGATTCGGAAAGCTTACGATGTCTACCAGATTTTCCTTTGGCATTAATTCTGCTAAAGCCATACCAAGCATTGATTTCCCAGTTCCTGGCTCACCTATTAGAAATATGTGCCTGCGCTTTTTAGCCGCTTTTTTAATTATCTCGCAGGCATTTTCTTGGCCTATGACCTGGTCAATCATTTTTTTGTTAACCTTTATATCCTTAGTAGTCTCAAAATTCAAGCCTTTCATTTCAAAAAA
>CAZBGG010000101.1:0-4802 GCA_964491305.1 uncultured Methanosarcinales archaeon | reverse complement strand
ACCTTATTGACGTCCCACCCGGAGCTATTAAAAAAGGCGAGATTAATGAATTCCGCATGACAGTTGGAGACGGACCAATGAATTCAACAGGCTGCTCCAGCAATAATTCTCTTATTTATACTGGAATGATAGATATATTTAATGCCAGCGCACCTTACAGCAGTGTACTCCCCGAAGCAGAAGGCTGCACCTGGAACATTGAGAACTACTTTAACGAAATAATGACTATAAATGTGCCACCTTCTTACACCGGTGAAAAAATCTGCAACTATACAAGTTCATCTCATGGACCACAATACTATAACCAAAATGATTCATATGATGTTGCAATGTATAAATTTTTAAACTACCTGGATTATGATGATGACGGGAGAGTTTCTTTAAATTTCGATTCCGATGATTTATCCATTAACATGAAAATAATAGACCATATACCTTACCTGTGGGGGCCGGCAATTGCTGAGGTGAGAGTATGGAGGTAGGAAAAAGAGGTGCCTTCTTTACACTTACTGCCCTTGTTATGATTTCTATTCTTTTTCTTCTTATACAGGCTAACCATTTTGATAAAATGCAGAGCGAATCATTTATAGTGAACAAAAGAATAAGCACCATCGATTACTTTGTAACTGACCTTGAAAGGGATATTGAAAGGGGAATGTACATAGCTTCACACAGGAGCCTTTTGGGGATTCAGCAACATATAACTTCCCAAGGTAGATTTATCCAAGATATCGACCAAGCCTTCACAGAAATAATTATCAATGGAACATACAACGGCACATATCTATCAGTAATGAACGGCAGTGAGCTTGATACATGGTTTGAGAAGATTAGACATGAAGCAGATAAACTATCAATTGACATTGATTATAAAATAAATAACTTAAAGGTATATCAGATAACCCCCTGGGTAATTGAAGTTAAGCTTGATGCGTTCCTAAATGTATCAGACCAACAAAATATGGCAAGATGGGCAAGAAAAAAACAAATAGATACCAATCTTAGTATAATTAATTTTGAAGACCCATTATACAACGCAAAAACAAGTGGAAGGGTAGTCAATGTAATAAAACCAACAAACATAACTAACTTTGTTGAAGGAAACGATACCTCAGGTTTATTAGAACACATAAATAGACACTTATATAGAGAAAGCAACTCCTCTCCAAGTTATCTAAATAGGTTATCAGGAAACCTCAATTCTTCACAAAATGGAATAGAAAGTTTTGTTGATTTAAGAATTTTTGATGACATGGGGATTGACATAAAAGACAAAACGTGCATTGACCATATATACTTCTCAGAGGAAGAACCACCCTCATGGAATATAAAAAACACCTACGATTGGCTAAAGTTAGACAACCGCTCCAATCGTCTGAAAGACTACCAGGTGGAAGACTTATTGATATAACTGCGCGTTTTCATACATCAAGAAACTAAGGAATAGATTAAAACCATCTGTTATCTTCCAATTATCGTAGAGCATCTTTTTATTATGGCTAATATAATTATCTCCGCTATCAAACCTGGCGTTCATCATTAACTTCTTAACATATTCCTTTCTTTCATCAAAACTTATGACCTCATCACCTTGCCTCATCTCCCTATCTGTATTGGAATTTAGTTCATTATTATCTGATTCTTCATGTTTATCATAATTAGTTTCCTTTAGATAAGATTGCATAAACTGGGAATAAACCTTTGAGTGTTCTCCATATATATCCCCTCCTTCCATAACTTTTGGAATATTCTGAAGATAATCCTTTGGAGCAGTTGGAATTGTCCTCTTGATTTCTCTAACTATTTTAACCTTAGAATCAATGGATTTATTATTATCATCATTATCATAATAACCTGATTTAGAATCAACTTTTGTCTCGATATTTTCATAGTCTTTGGTATTTTTCTTTCCATCAATATTTTCAACAAATTTTAAAGGGAAACATAGTTTCTGGAATCCAAAATCATTGGGCGTTTTTCGTCTAGTTAAATCATTAGTCACGTTAAATAACTGCAGTGATTTCGAAAGAAAAGGTAACCCTTCTGCACCAGGCATCTTATCAGCTTCAGAACTGGATAACACATTAATAGTGAACGTAGAACAGTTTTTTGAAAATCCATTTTCAAAAACCTTTTCAAGCGAAACCATGGAATGAGCAGATGCGAATGAATTTAAATTGTTTTTGGTTGAGCAAAAGCAACTTCAAAAATGACAAAAATTGTAGTGTTAAAAAAATATTTAATACCTGTAATGCTCAGGTTTAAAAGGGCCTTCCTTGCTCACGCCTATATAGTCCGCTTGCTCATCATTAAGCTCCGTAAGCTTAATCCCTAATTTTTGAAGATGAAGCCTGGCTACTTCCTCATCCAAATGCTTAGGAAGCATCATAACCGAGATATCGTGTTCATTTTGCCAAAGCTCAACCTGGGCAAGAACCTGGTTAGTGAAACTTGCTGACATAACAAAGCTAGGGTGCCCAGTAGCGCAGCCGAGGTTAACAAGCCTCCCTTCAGCCAGCATATATATTTCCTTTCCATCTATTTCATATTTATCAACCTGCGGCTTTATATTGAATTTTTTTACCCCTTCTGCTTCATTAAGCTTATTAACTTGTATCTCATTATCAAAATGACCTATGTTGCAGATGATTGCCTGGTCCTTCATTTTCCTGATGTGCTCAACAGTAATAATATCCTTATTGCCCGTTGCAGTAACATATATATCCCCCCAATCAAGGCAATCTTCAATAGGCTTAACCTCGTAGCCTTCCATTACCGCTTGCAATGCGCATATGGGATCAACTTCCGTAACAATAACCCTTGCACCTAGTCCTTTCAATGACTGACAGCTACCCTTACCAACGTCACCATAACCACATACAACAGCAGTTTTGCCTGCAATCATAACATCCGTCGCTCTCTTGATACCATCAACAAGGCTCTCTCTGCACCCATAAAGATTATCAAACTTTGACTTAGTCACAGAATCATTTACGTTTATAGCAGGAAACAAAAGTTTTCCTTCATTAAACATTCTATAGAGCCTATGAACACCTGTTGTTGTCTCCTCAGAAACCCCTTTTATTCCTTTAACAATCCTACCCCATTTTTTATTATCATCTTTATATGTTTCTTTTAATTTTGATACAAGCTCTCTTACATCTTCATCTTCTTCAGTGTAATCTTTATCAAGCAACCCGGGATTATCTTCAAACTCTTTGCCTTTATGTATCATTACAGTGGCATCACCGCCATCATCAACAATTAGATTGGGTCCTGCGCCTCCTTCAAAAGTGAGGGCCATTTCAGTGCACTCCCAATAATCTTTTAGATTCATTCCCTTCCAGGCAAAAACAGGTATACCTCTTTCAGCTATTGCAGCAGCCGCATGGTCCTGTGTTGAGAATATATTACAACTCGCCCACCTTACAGTAGCACCGAGCTCAGTCAATGTTTCGATCAGGACGGCAGTTTGGATAGTCATATGAAGACTTCCCGTGATTCTTGCCCCTCTTAAGGGTTTGTCCTTCCCGTATTTTTCCCTGAGAGCCATGAGACCAGGCATTTCATGCTGTGCAATCTCAATTTCTTTACGACCAAGCTCCGACAGGGACATATCCTTAATTTTGAAATCATTTTTAGTGTTCATTTTTTGCCTCCACTTTAGATTCAAGAGCTTTAATAAGGTCTGCACTCAAATAACTTGTTTTTTCCATTATCGCGTGTGCATTATTAAAATGCTCCCCTGAAGTGGTCGTTGTTACGGCAACAGCGTACATTCCTGCTGATCTGGCTGCTTCGATACCATTTAATGCATCTTCAACAACAACGCACTCATTGGGTTCCTTACCCAATCCTTTTGCGCATCTCAAGAATATATCCGGCGCAGGCTTTGACCGTTTAACATCATCATCCGTAACCACAAAATCAAACTCCAAATCAAAAAGATTGTTTCCGAGGGCATATTCCATATTTTCCCTGGTTGACATTGTAGCAAGACCAATTTTATAACCCAGCTTTTTAAGAACTGATATGGTCTCGTGTACTCCTTCAAATAAAGGAACCCCTTCTTTCACCTTTTCCTTTGATAAAGATCTTTTCTGAAGTGCAATCTCACCAGGATCAGCGTCAAGACCGTACTCTTTTACAAGATATTCTGCAATATTAAGAGTATTCATGCCATTAAGTTTATTTATCAATTCCTTAGATATCTCTAATTGATACTCTTTCATCACATTATTCCATACCTGCAAATGCATATCTACTGAATTTAAAATAACTCCATCCATATCAAAAATAACCGCGCCTATCATTTTAACCTAATCACCTTCCATCCTTCTTTTCTCGCTTTGGATTTTAATCTTCTGTCAGGATTCACTGCAACCGGAAAACCAACTGAAGATAATAGCCATCTATCAGAATAGTGGTCAGAGTAAGCATAGCTCTTTTTTAAATCTATGTTATGCTCCTTTGCTAATTCCTTTACCCTTATCATTTTACCCTTACCATAACAAGTTTTTTTAATCTTTCCGGTAAATTTACCGTTATCTTTATAAATTTCGGTCGCCAGAAGGATATCAGCCCCCCTATCCTTTGCGATTTGACGAGCCATCTCATTCCATGAATTAGTTGCGAGAATAATTATTCTCCCTTTTTTTTTGTGTTCTTCAAGCTCATCCCTCATTTCCTTGAAATACAATTGTCTTACAATAGATTTATGGCCTGATTCAATTAGTTCTTTTACCTTTTTTTCATCAGTGCCTCCTATCAGTGAATAGACTCTCTTCATAGCTTCCCTATAG
>CAZBGG010000100.1:0-4903 GCA_964491305.1 uncultured Methanosarcinales archaeon | reverse complement strand
GATTGCTTCTATATCTGTTTTTACCAGAGTTTGCACTAAAGCTATAGTTAACTTGCTACCAATACTAACTTTGCCTGCGGCTATTTCACCAATTTCATCCTCCTGTAAATTCAAAAATTCTATTGCTCTTTGTTTTGTTTGTTGCAATAGTTCATGTGTATGGCAAATCCATAATGTTGGTTGCTTTATTCGTGCCATGCACTCCAAAAGAATCTGGGTCTTACCGGATCCACACCCTGCAACTACTCCACCCTGCCGTTGTTTTACCAACCTTTTCACAGGTTCCTCTTGGTAGTCATAAAGTTTGATACATGAATCAAACTCTACTTCAGGAAGCAACAATCTGTTATCAATCTTCTTTACATCTACCTCGTATTTATCCAGCATCTTTGTTAATTCCCTACCAAACCCCCTGGGTATAACCATTTCCCCTTCATCAAACTCATATAGCAGAACTTCTGGTTCTATTGTTCTACCAGAATACCCCTGTTTTTGAGCATTGACAAATTCGGGATTATCCAAAGTTAATTCTCTCTTTATATCCTCATAAAGCTCCTTTGGGATATGCCGATGATCCAATCTTATATCATTCTCGATTTTCAATGTAACCATTTACCTTCCTCCCCTTTTTTAAAAAATAAAAAATCTATATCAATTAAAATTGATAAAATTAATTTATTAACACTAAAAGCGCAAGCTAACCCACTTGCGCTGTCTGAAAATTCAGATTATTAAAGGACGTATTTATCCGATCTGCAAAAGGGCCCATGTTTTGGGAATAATTTACAGTTCGGATATCGAAAATTCTTTCTTCTTATTCATTATAACAAGATACAATTATAAAGTCAATACAAGTTTCAAAAAAAATCACAAAAAAATAATTAATATCTATCAGGTTGCGGATAATTTAATGGAGATACATCTTTACCAAACACTTCTTTGAGCAACTCCTGCCTCTCCCGTTCATCTGTCATTAAATAATATATTCCCCCATTGTTATATCTGTAATTCCCTCCTGAACCTGTAAAAACATTGGAATTGATACCATCTATTGTTTGTGCAAAATTAATTAATCCTAAAACCTGACTGTCCTTCAAATTTGTATCTATTTCCCCTGCCAACTCAAAATAAATCATAGCCAGTTGAGAAAAAGAGTTTTGCGATCTAATTTGTTCATAGGCACTCTCCAAAACATGTTGCTGCCTTTTGGTTCGGTATATATCAGAGTCTATAGAACGTGCCCGAACATAATGCATGAACTTATCACCACATAGTATTTGTTCTCCTTTTTCTACCACTACATCCCCCCTACCAGCATGGTTGCGGACTGTTATTCCTACCTCATGCTTTATTCCTCCCATTGCATCTACTATGTTTCTTATTGTATACATATCCATTACCACATAGTAGTGGAGGGGAACATCCCCTAAAAATGCTTCTATTGATTTCGCTGTGGTGTTAACACCTCCATCGATTCCCCCTTGTGATTGCATGCCATACACAAAAGCATGATTGATTTTATCATACTTGTTTTCCCCTTCTATTTTCATATAAGTATCTCTTGGAATACTAACCAAATGAACTTTATTGTCCATTAAATCTAGTGACAACACAATGATTGTATCTGGACGGTAATAATCTTCACTTTGTGGATCATCTCTATCTAACCCTAGCAACAGAAAATTTGCTCTCTGATTGTCATGTTTGATTCTTACTTGTTTGTTTCCATTATCTTTTTCAAATTCTTTAGTTTCCATAGCTTCTAAATACCCAGGATTATAATAACTTCCTTGCGGGTTTAAAGTGTTATGTTTATCTGAAAAAATATCTTGATTGAGTTCCCATAACCAGAAAGGAACCACGCAGATCCCAAAAACCAAAAAAGGTACTAATAAAACCATATTTGCTCTTATAAACTTTTTCAACATTACATCCCCCTTATCCTATCAATTCTTTCTTTTACAGAAGGATGGGTCGCAAACCAACCAGATTTTTTTCTTGAAAACATACAGGGATCCATGAAAAACAACAATTTAACCCCTTCTTTCCTGTTAACACCTGCATCAACTTGTTCCCCGGAAACTTTTTTCAGGGCTGAAATAAGAGCATCAGGATTCCCTCCTACCTCAACCGCTAACGCATCTGCCAGGTATTCTCTTTCCCTTGATATAGCATATTTAATTAATACTGCAAATGTTTTAGCAATTAACCCTGCTATTGCAAGCAAAACCAAAATAAAAGCAACTCCCACACTACTTCTACTCCCCCTACCAGTGAAATATAGAGGGAGTTCCTGCAAAATATTGCCTAACATTACAATCGTACCTACCATTATCACGGTAAACATCGCCAGTAAAGCATCTTGGTTTCTTATATGAGCAATTTCATGTGCAACAACCATTTCAATTTCATTTCTATCCAGTTTATTCAACAAACCTCTTGTCAAACCCACCGCAGCTTTATCAGGTTTTCTACCCATAGCAAAGGCATTGGGGCTTTCTTCTTCAATAATATACCCACTGGGAGCAGGTAATCCTGCACCTATTGATACCGCCTCCAAAATATCATAAAGATAGGGTTCTTCTTCCCGTGTAACCGCTTTTGCTTTTACCAATTTGGCTATAATATTCTCTCCCCTCAAATAAACCACCGCTACGATTACAAAATAAATAAGTGACATGATACTGCCACCTATCAATCCTGCATGAAAATTCGGCATCATATTTCCCAATGAAACCATACCGACTAAACAACCCAACCCCATAAAAACACTAAACAATAAAGTTTTTAAAAAATATATTCTGTACCTATTTCTATTAATCTGCTCTTCAAGAGGCAGCATCATCTCTATCCCTCCTTTACTTTTTTTGTACAAAAAAAAAGCCCCTAAAAAGGGGCCAAGGTCTTAAAATTGAACCTTTACAGGTTCTTTTATGTTACTATCTTCAATCTCGAAAAATTCTTCGGGTTGAAACCCGAACATTCCTGCTACAAGATTAACCGGGAACTTTTGGATCGTGATGTTATAAACCATTACATTCTTGTTGTATCTTTGCCTGGCATAAGCTATCTTTGCTTCTATGCCAGCCAATTCTCCTTGTAATGCAAGGAAATTGTTGGAAGCTTTGAGGTCTGGATAATTCTCCCCGACCGCCATAACAGATTTTAATACTTCCGCAATCTCCCCCTCTGCTTTTTCTGCACCTTTTACATCTTTGTCATCAGCCCAAGAGGTTCTTGCTTTAGTTACCCTTTCTAACAACTCTTTCTCGTGGTCTGTGTAACCTTTTACAGATTCCACTAGGTTAGGCACTAAATCAAACCTCTTTTGTAGTAAGGCTCCTACATTAGCCCAAGCATTAACTACTCCATTTTTTCGAGTAATTAACTTATTATAAGTAGCAATTAGAAACCCTACAAAAACAAATAGAATACCTAAATAAAGATATAGTTCCACTTTTTACACCTCCCTACATTTCTCTGCAGTTTTTATCGATAGCTATCTCTATGTTGCATTTCATGCACAGATACTTAAACCTTATTACTCCCTTTTCCTTAACCCCGTAATCCTTTAATTTAAGATTGGAATTATCGTTACATTCAGGACAATAAAACTTATGCCCTATAAAAACTGGGTCTGCTTTTTTCTTCGTTTTTCCCATTTTTCACCTCCTTCTTGTTAAACAAGATAGTTTATTCTCTGTTAAAAAAACAGAACAGACAGATTACTATAAAACCAAGCCCCCCGCAAAATTATGCGAGGGGGAATTACTGCTAAACAACCTTAAACCATCAATTTACAGGACGATTTCTAAGATTGAAAATTACAATAGGCAACACTATGTAAACAAAAAAGCTTGCAATAAGAACTCCTATTGGAGAAGATGAGCCTTTCATTTCTAGTAACTTATACAAACAAATTACTGTAAAGGCCGCGATTGCAAGTCCTAATAATCCACCGATGAAACCCATATCACTCAAAGGTAAAAAAGATGGAATAACACCAGCACCCAAGAGGATCCATTTCAGATTCTTGATTTCGTATCCAAAGAGTTCGATTTCATCAAGAATAGCACCAATAACATAAAACTGTCCAATTGGAATCCATGCTACCCATGCGTATTCAACATCGTGGTTGTTTCCCATGATATGTAATCCTGCTGCCATAAGAACATAACTTGCTAATGCCATTATTATAACTATCGCTAAGAAAATACCTCCTATTGCTAGAATAGGACCGAGAACATCCATGCCAAGCACCTCCCTTCATTAAAATTTACTCAATCTGCGCCAAACAAGCTCAACAGGCCCTTGCCTGTAAATTGAAAGCCACAGTCGAGCAAGAATTGCCTGAATACCTACCACAACAAGCATTATAGGCAAAATATAAAAATCTGAAATTTCTTGATAATAACCCAATGAAAACTGATAGAAAAACAAACAGTAAAATAAACTATGAGATAAATAACAGGTTAAAGTAACTTTTCCCAGATTGGTTAATATATTTGAAAAAACACTCTTATATAACAAACCATTGTATAAAAGAACAAAACCTGAAAAATAAGCTGATAACAATGTATATCTAAATATTTTATACAGGGTTTCATCTAAAACACTTATATCGGGAAACGCCACCCAGCCAACAGTAACTAAAGGTATAAGTAAAAGGCTTGATTTAAGAACCTTTTTCAAAACAATTTCCTGATTAAAAATTTTAATTTGAGCTAAATAAAACCCAACTAAAAATAAGGACAAAAAATGAGGCAGATTAACTATTGAGTTCAAGAACAATGACGGTAAAACACTTATACTAAACTGCAACATTTCACCATAACTTTTTGCCATATAAATTGTTTCCATATCAGTTGTATTTAAAAGTCCGCCAATGTAAGGCCGAATCAAT
>CAZBGG010000099.1:1378-4915 GCA_964491305.1 uncultured Methanosarcinales archaeon | reverse complement strand
AGGATTTTGGTTCTATTTATAAATCTTTTGGGTGAGTTACTTTGTAAGTTATTTTTGAGAAAATGACTGTTGGTCCTTGAAAACTCTTTTTGAGATTAATTTGCCTACGTACCTCTAGTGATTTTTGTCATGGTTTTGTCTTTCTTGATAGTTATAGGCTAATGATTTTTATTTGATATCTATTAACCTAGGCAACATTTATAAAGGGGCTACCAGTTCAAAGCACCAATGGCTTTAGACTCAAAACAAAAATATGAATTAAAGACGATTATTAAAGAATTGGAGCAATATAGAGGTAGGCATACTGAATTAGTTTCTGTTTATGTTCCCAGTGGTTATGATATTAATAAGATAGTTGGTCACCTTTGTGATGAGCAGGGAACCGCCAATAATATCAAATCTCCCGGAACAAGAAAAAATGTAATTGATGCTCTTGAAAAGATGATTCAGCATCTAAAACTCTTTCAACAGACTCCTCCCAATGGATTAGCTGTATTTTCTGGGAATGTTGCTGAGAAAGAGGGCCAGTCTGATGTAAAAGTATGGAGCATAGAGCCTCCTGAGCCTCTGAATACCAGAATATACAGATGTGACAAATTATTCTCTTTAGATCTTTTGAGGGAGATGCTTGATGATAAGAATGTTTATGGCTTGATAGTTTTGGATAGAAGAGAAGCTGATGTTGCGGTTCTTAAGGGCAAATCTATCACGAGGCTTAACTCGCTTTCTTCAAACGTTCCCGGGAAAACCAAGGCAGGTGGGCAATCGGCGGCACGTTATGGAAGAATAAGAGAGGATGCTGCTAAAGATTTTTATAAAAAAACCGCAGAAACTGTTAAGGACGAGTTCTTGGGCAAAGAGGAACTTAAAGGGATTATCGTAGGCGGTCCAGGACCCACAAAATATGAATTTATAGAAGGAAATTTTATGCCCACTGAATTAAAGAACAAAATTATTGGTACAAAAGATATCTCCTATACGGGGGATTTTGGATTGCAGGAATTGGTTGAATTGTCTGATGATGTGCTTGGTCAAGAGGAAATTGTTGAGGAGAAAAAGATTATGGGGAGATTTTTTGAGGGCTTAGCCAAAAATCCGGGTACTGTGTCATACGGACTGGATGAGATTAAGAAACTACTGCAGATTGGTGCTGTGGAGATTGTGTTGGTTTCAGAAGAAATGGATAGTATGGTGCTTGAGGAGATTGAAGAACTGGCGTCTCAGACCAGCGCTGCCGTTAAGATTATAAGTTCAGAAACCAGAGAGGGAATACAGTTGAGAGATATAGGTAAAATAGCGGCTATACTGCGCTATGATGTTTCAGAATCTTAAATTATTTAAATTATCTTTTTTTCGGAGGATACATGTCTGTTCAAAAAGCATATAGTGATTTGTTTGGAGATGGCGGCAGTTCTTATAATCTATTTGTGAGTTACTCTGGAAAATTCAAAGGATACAATAGCAATGTTAGGATGTGGGGGAAAAACATAAAATTTAATTTGAGTAAAAATTGGATAAATATTGATGAAGAGATAAAAATAGGGGTTTTCCAATCGCTTCTATGCAAGCTTTTTAAGGAAAAAAAAGAAACTGTCAACATAAGGCTTTATCACAGCTTTTTAAAAAATGTTCACTTATCAGTTCCAAAGGAAAACTCAGAAGGGGAGCTTCTTAATTCTTTCAGGCGTGTTAACCAGAAGTTCTTTTCTGATTTGATGGACGAATGTAATCTTAAATGGGGGAGGAAGGCGCTAAGGCAGTTTGGTTCTTACGATTATGGGACGGATACGATCACTATAAACCCTATTCTTAAGGGTAAATCTCATCTTCTTGATTATGTTATGTTTCATGAGATGCTTCATAAAAAGTTCAAATTTAGATCTTCTTCTGGTCGCAATTATCATCATACCTCAGAATTCAGAAAACATGAGAGGGCCTATCCTGAAAGGAAGTTCCTTGAAAATGAATTAACCTTGCTAAACTCAACCAGGAAAAAGTACACCAACTTATCTTACTGGTTTTGATTTTTCTATACTAAGCTATTTTTCTTTTCTCGAAATAAAAATTTCAAGATATAAAACTTTTTAAATTTCTTATATCCCTCGTATTAGCAGTTTGGGGTTAGTGTTGGGGTGTAGATTGTGAAGATAAGAGGAAAGTTAAAGACACATATGTTGGAGAAGACCATTGGTTCTATGAAAGAGAATTTGAAAGGTGCGTTTGGAAAGATAAAAGAGGAGTTGAATGACCACAGGGATACTCTCAACCAGAATACTAATGAGATACAGAGCAATTATGAGTTGATATGTAAGCTCGAGTCAAAAATTGACAAAATGGAGGAGAGGCTGGATGAACTCTCACTTTTTGTTCAACAGAATAATGAAGATAGCTCCTCTGAAAAGTACGTTGTTTCTGAATTAACCAGGAAGGAGCAAGAAGTTTTTATGACCATTTATACATCTGAGCAAGGGACCACATACCATCAGATAGCTAGGAAGATGGGGCTTACAGAAGATGTTGTTGTTTGCTATGTAACTAACATTATCGCCAAGGGAGTCCCCATAGTCAAAAGATATCTTCCTAATGGTGTAATGGTCTTCCTTGATGAAGAATTTAAGAAGGTACAGGCGCAACAGAACATTCTGAAAATAAATGAATCCATCGGGAAGATGGTGTCTTAACTCTCACTTTTTGCCGTTTTTTAATTTTGCATTTTTGATTCCGACAAAAGAAGATTTTTTCCCGACAAAATTGAGCGAACTATCAAATCTATTATGATTTATTATTGTCGGAATTATGAATAATCTTGTCCGGATTTAGAAATAATATAGGAGATACTTTTCGAACACTATTCTGAAATAATTTACAAAAAGTATGGGTGCGTGCTTGATGAAAAAATTTAAGAAAAAACAAAAACTATTAATCATTAGTCTGCTCATTATCTCCTTTTTGTGAGCCTTTTATCTTCTCATTTTTTAGAATCCTCTGTAGCTCACGTATGTATTTGTTGGTCAGATCAAGGTTGTTATTGATTTTAGCTCTAGTCTTTTCAAAGGCTTGCTCTAAGGTGTTCCCATTCAAACGGTATCCTATAACTACATTATTGTCCATGTCTATGTAACTTACTTTTGATATCAGCTCAAGTTCTAGCCATCTTTTTAAATAGTCATACATTGTTTGCCTGGTTATACCTGCGAAAAATCCCATCTCCTCTACTGTCATGATGGCCTTGTTCGGCATTTTTCTCCTGGATGCTTCCTTTGCTCTTTCGTAAAGCTCGACTAGAACCTTGTGCATTTTATCTGTTGAACCTTTCTTTCGGGGCATAAGTCCAAGCCTATCTACCAGAATACCTGCTAGTTCATCAGAGCCAGCATTTATATCAGGCTCACTCGCCTTAAGTATAATTTTGTTTTCTGTGAAAACAACCACCTCCTTTCAATTATTTTTTTAACCTGTTTATTTTATTTAACTATTTAAATTTTTTTATTATTACGACATTTGTCGAGATAATTGCTTATAATATTTTGTCAAAAA
>CAZBGG010000099.1:0-1368 GCA_964491305.1 uncultured Methanosarcinales archaeon | reverse complement strand
AATTGAGATTAAATAGAAAAGGGGAAGAAATTCTTGTTGTCTTAGATGTTTTCAACGGAGTTTGGGAGTTTGGCGCTTTCTAGTTTATTTGGAAAAAAGTCAAGAAAATCTTTCCTAAATCTTTGTATGTCCTCACTATGCATAGCAGTCATTGCTTTGTCATATATATGTTCTAAAATGCTATCAATCACTATGACATCCTCTTTTGTACCCTTGTCTTTCAAAGTATTTTTGAAATCAGTAAAATCTTCTTTCACTATCTGATTGAGTATATCTCCTGTAAAAGTGTGTCTTACAAAAAAATCAGGGTCATAATTTACAATTGCTGTACTGTTTTTATCTTTTGGCTTCTGTATTGCATAATGGACAATCTGTCTATCTGCCCTCTCCAGCAAATTGATCCCGTATAGGTTGCCAAGGAAATCTCCCAATTTTTGTTGTAAACCTGTCCATAAAGAATGGTCCCATGCGAGCATAAGCATTGGTCTTATTGTTACCAGTTCAGAACCTTCTTGGTAGACCGTTTTAACTCTGGGAGTTACACGTGGAAAACCTTCCTTGTACATTTCTTCTAGTCCTACTGTCAGATAAGGCTCAGGAATATACTGGTAAGAATGTTTTTTAGGTTCCTTCAGGTTGCCTTTTTCAACCCATTCAATTGTATTGTTTGGGTCTAATTTTTTGTACTGGTAATTCTTTAATTTGCTGAACTCATAATTTCCTGGCCTGTTTTTGCCAGGGAGATAGGTTCTTGCTATCCTCATTATAAGAGTGTTTTCTTTTTCATCCTGGAGATAAACAACGTTAGGGATCCTATCCTTTTCTGAGGGAATGTTAGTTCTTGGAAGGACTCTTAAATCTTTATATTCAGGAGAACCTTTATGTTTCTTTAATTTGGCTTTTATGTAGAAGTCCTCTGGAATCTGTTCAAGCCATTTAAAATATTTTTCGGCTCTTTTTTTCTCAGCTTCCTCATGGAAACTGCTATTAGTTTTCCTCATCCTTTTAAATTGGGCTCTGTTAAATTTGATCAAGTCTTCCAGGCCAGAATATGCTATATCAAATATATCGGAAGGACTACATTGTTTGCCGTTACAATAACAGCTGATTCCTCTTATATGGTCGAAGAGGTTTTCATTTGCCTTAAAATAAACCATATATTGAAGTATATACTTTAAATATTTAAAGGTTTTTATCTTTACTACTCTCAAGTATTAAAATAATTGCAGCATTGTATGATTAATATATTTAAGCGATTATTAAAAAGTAATAGCGTTTTTATTTGGGACTTTTTAAGCGGTAGAGTTTGGTGGATTACTTAAGGTATTGGGTATTTATAACGACTTTTGCCTAAAAATTTTAGTTTTT
>CAZBGG010000098.1:0-4933 GCA_964491305.1 uncultured Methanosarcinales archaeon | reverse complement strand
GCTTTGGAAGATAAAGCCCTAGATTTACTGTAAGTTTTTGCGCTCCTTATGGTATAAACTATACCAACCAGGCATAAGGCTATCATTGCCACCGTAAGCGCCTCATTAATCTGCACAGCCAAATGCAGGTAAATAGTGTTTAACAACCCTACAATAAAGAAAACGGTAAACATAGACCAGGCCAGGCCGACTCTTGATGCAACACCAAAAAGGCCAACCGAAGCTATTATCAGAAGTAAAAATATTAAATACATTTCCCTGACGAAAAGAGAGGAATATTCCCTCGGTAATTGAAAAATTAATCCTATAAAATAAGCAACCACGAGGAGTAGCAGCAACATATAATTCGAGCGTTTCATTGTGCCCCTAAGTGAGAACCCAAGATATATAAATATTTCTATTTGAGAGTGGTATCAAAACTCTTCAAACTCATCCAATTTCTTTAGATGCCCACTTTTTCTAAGATACTGGACCTGTGTCGGCCTGTATTTAAAAATAAGATCTCCTTTCTCTTCGCCGCCGAACTCCCATGGTTTAACCAGGACCAAATCCCCTTCTCTAACCCAGAGCTTCCTCCTCAGTCTGCCTGGAATCCTGCATACCCTTGTCTTACCATCAGCGCACCTTACATACATCCTTGAACCGCCTAATCTCTGAACAAGAATACCAAATACCTCATCTCCCTTTGGAAGCCTAACTCTCCTTATTTCTTCTTGTATCTTTTCCTGCCTTGCAATTTCATCCTTTTTTTTACTCATAATCACGTCGTTTTAAAACTTCTTTAATAAATCTTTTGCTTAAAATGGCATATTCAAGAGAATAAAAAGAAGATACCGGCAAGAATAGTCTGTTAATTATTATTTTAAAGTTATCCTGAAGTAAAATATGAACTTATTTAGCATATTTCTTGCAATTCAATTTTTGAAACCCAGTTTTTCTTCAATAAGGCTTTGCTTGTATGACCAAAAGCAAGTCTATTGTCTTTTTGTTCAAAGCCCCAGCTCATATACAAATTTTTTGAAGTTTTTATATTGCTCCAGAAATTTATACCCATTAATACCTACTTCGTAGAATTTCTTATTTTTATATGCTTTCTCGATCAATAGTCCATTTTCAACTAGGTCGCGGATATATTCTTTAAACATTGTAGGGGAAAGATTAGAGAGATGGATTAATCTGGTGGGACCTATCTTGTTATTGTTTCTGATAACAGCATTAAGTATATCATATATTACATCAAGCCTTTCTCTTTTTTCAGCCATTTTTGAAATTTAATTCCCCTCATTGTTTTTTTCTTTTACTTCTGACAAGTCTATAAACTGGTTTTTCTCCCGTCAACTTGTTTGTTATGTATAGAAATATAAAAACCGCAACAACAGTAATCAAATACGCATAAAATCTTATTATAGGGTATTGGTCAATTGTAATCTTCGCAAAGAAATTGATTACCATCACAATTAAAAACAAGAACATTGATATAAACATAAATTGCCTTGAATATAGTCTCTTTCTTCTGTAATTTCTGTATGTTATTATTGAAGCTGCACCAAATAAAATTATTTGACTCGAATAAAGTAGGATAAATGTTTCAAGTATAAAATCTAGAATTGTAATTACCAACGCCAGAAGATATAAAAAAAGAACAGGGGCATTGATGATTCTTCCTGAATATTTACTTGTTTCAAATCTCCTCCAAACAATTGAATACAAAAGAAACATGCCCGTCAAAACTATGAAGAATTCCATCCCAGCAACCAAAACATCAAAATTTTTTATTGTTCCAAAAGGGTCTCCCGCTAAAGTCTTATTTAATATTATTATATACCTTAACAGGAACCCTAAAGAAATGAACAAAAAAGCACTGCTGAAATAGCCCAAACCCTTATACCCACTAAAATTGTACAATTTTCTGGTTTTATAGAATATTATTAAAGAGGGCACGATAACCAGGACTGCATACAATGTTTCTATTCCAAGCAGTTGCAATCCACTAATTACCATTTTTCTTAAAACAACTTCTCCCTTTTGAACTCATTTTTGAACTACATAGAGGACAGATATATATCTATTTTTCCTATTGTTTTTAAAGATTATTGATTTTCTTACACCAGGTGATATAAATGAACGCAATTATAATGTTTTTTATAATAGGAGTAGTTTTATTTGCAGCCCTTGCGCTTTGGATTTGGGCAATAATTGATTGTCTCAGTGCAAATTCAACTGCCGAATACAAACTTTTATGGCTTCTTGTCATAATATTTTTAAACGTAATAGGTGCAATAATATACTTTATCCTTTCAAGCAATACAAGAGACATCTCATTTGGTTCCACCTACGGGAAAAAAAGGCGCCTTACTAGGAACAGTGAAGATAAGATGTTGGCAGGTGTATGTGGAGGTATCGCAAAATATTTTGGCATTGACTCTTCGATTGTAAGAATTGTTTTTGTATTGTTAGTGTTTTTCGTATTTCATTTTTTAGGGTTGTTCTTGTATATTGTCGCAGCAATAGTCATACCTTCAGATAGAGACCTCAAAAAGACCAACAAAGCACAATTATCCCATAAGGCAGCCCACCAGGCAGATTCAACAACTGCCTTAAAATCCTCCTCTCATAAGGCTAAAAAGAACACTAAGAATAAAGATTTTGTTAAACAAACTAAGGAACCAAGCTGGAAACAAACCCCAGTTTCAAACTCAGGTCCAAGAAAGGTTGTTTTGTTTGTCTTACTTGCCATTTTGTTTACTATGTTTATCATTGTCTCAATTGTTATAAGTGGCTTTGTCTCATATAGTTTCATATCTGAAGCAACAGACACTACCAATGTACATGAGATCATAAAGGAACAAATAGTATCAAAAAGAATAGATTCCATGAATGAAGCTGAAACTGTCTCTAAGGCCATATCAGAAAGCCATAATTTCGTTAAATATAACGGCCATAATCTTGTACTTCTTGGAATAACAGAGCCTGAGAAGGAAAAATGCAGTATTTTTCAAAGAGACCCCTACGGCCTTAGGATATACGACTCCAGTTGCAGAGAATACCAGCACAGATTTTCAACTGACGGTACGGGAGATATTTATGGCTATGAAGTAACCTCTACCATAAACCGTGGAGAAATAATCAGTATGTATTTTCAGGAGATTTATGAATATGATGCACACTTCGAAAATAAAGCAGGGACTACGGAAGACAGGAATAAATTACACCCTTCCAACAACTATATTAACGAATGTCTCCCTGAACAAAGAGCTACTGAAATTTGCATGAAATTATGGGAGCCCGTATGCGGTTATGCGATTCATCCGGATGAATGCCCTGATTGTGGTAAAACCTTCAGCAATAACTGTTTCGCCTGTTCAGAAACTGATATCATATACTATACCTATGGTGAATGCGTATGACTTTAATCAGTTAGTATAAGAAATAATTGTTAAAAAATTAGCAGAAGGTTTTTAGAATGAATAAAAAAAACGAAAGGCAAGAGAAAAACCGGAGAGATCTAAGCAATGAAAAATCCTACCTTATTATACTTTTTTTTGTAATAATTGGATTTGTTGTAATTATGACTGGAATATTGAACAATGCCCTTGCCCAAAACAAGATTGATGAGCCAAGTAAAAAACCAATAAATGTCTTAACTCTCGAGTCAAAAGCTAAGAATATAGTGACTTCAAGCATCCATTTTACAAAATATAGTGATGGCAACCTAATCTATGAAGGAAGACAGAACCTCGGCTCTGAAGGGTGCTGGAGATTTTTTTATAAGTTTAGAGCCGAAAATCTTAACAAATCCCTTGAAGAAGTCGAAAGCTTCCATTATACAATAACTTATGAAAGAGGGCAACTAAAGGTTGTTGACGTCTATGAGATCATCAGTTGAGTAATACATAATTAATTTTGAATCTCTCCATTTTCCAAGTGATTGGGCCAACCCAAAATGTTTTTAGAAACAAAAAAAGATTCAATTATAAGATAAGCCTTATGCTACTTACACTTTGTTTTTTTGCGTTATTATTTCAAAAGATGCATTAGTGATTTTACACTTTTTGCACAAAAATCCAAAATAATAAAAGAAAGCCTTTTATCTTGCCATTATGGAAAAATTCACTGTTAGAGTTAATGGTAAAGAGGTTTATTTTGGCACGGAGGATTCATATTCCTACAATTGGTTTTATCCACGATACAGGGATAATGGACTACACGAAAGAAAGGTTACTGAACTCATTCTTGAAAATTGCAAAAGAGCAAAAAGTTTTGTTGATATAGGAGCACATATAGGATTTTTTTCTTGCGTTGTTGCTAAAACTTTTCCAAAAATAGATGTACATAGTTTTGAAATGGAAAGACAGGTATTTGAGCTACTTCAAAAGAATGTGGAATTAAACAAAACCGAAAATATAAAGCTTTACAATTATGCAATTTCTGATTCAAAAAAAACAGTTTATTATGAAAAATCGCAACAGCCTAATGAAAAAACATCCCTTTGCAAAAAAAACGATAAATCAGTCTCAACTAAATCAATTGCCCTCGACGACCTGGGCTTTGTCCCTGATGTTGTAAAGATTGATGTTGAAGGAACTGAGCTTGATGTTTTGAAGGGGATGTCTAAAGTTCTATCACGGGTAAAAGCTGTTTTTATAGAGATTCATCCGGAGCTTTATAAAAGAAACGAAGCAGAAAAGATACTTGAATTCCTTAAGGACTTCAGAGTCTATGAAATTTGCGACCACCGCCGTCGCTCAGACCCTGACATAATAAAAGCAGACCCGGAGTATTTCGTTTATAACAACATGCTTTATGCCTTTAGCTATTAATCCTGATAACGGAATCTAATAATTCTTTAGTTCAAAAAGGGAAAGTTTAAATATCTAAATGTTATACAGACATAACATAATGTTAATATGACCTACTCCCCGCCCTAAAGGGC
>CAZBGG010000097.1:0-4951 GCA_964491305.1 uncultured Methanosarcinales archaeon | reverse complement strand
CCCTTGGGTTGAAACATCATTTTGGTGTCTTGACTCAATGTGGATTCCACAGGACCACCCTGCAAGAGAAGTGCAGGATACATTTTATTTGCCTTATAAAGGTAAACTTCCAAAAAAGAATCTAGTTGAAGGCGTAAGAAATTCTCACGAAAGTGGTGGAAAAACGGGGTCGAAAGGTTATGGTTATACATGGGACCCTGAGATTGCAAAACAACTCTTATTAAGGACACACACAACAGCTACTACATTTAGATATTTTGGACTTGAGGATATAAGGGAAAGGGAAAGGGCCAAATTTTTTTCCATAGATAGGATATTCAGGAATGAAGCAATTGATGCTACCCACCTACCGGAGTTTCATCAGGTAGAAGGTTTTGTAATGGATGATAACCTCTCCCTAAAGAATTTAATGGGCATGATTAAGGCTTTTTATGCGAAGATGGGGATTCATGAGATAAAATTTAAGGTAACCTACAATCCTTACACGGAGAGTTCCCTGGAAGCAATGTATTATGATAAAAATAAGGGGAATTGGCTGGAGCTAATCAACTCAGGAGTCTTTAGACCTGAATCTTTGGAACCACATGGTATTAAAAAGCCAGTTATAGCATGGGGCCTTGGCGTAGAAAGGCTTGCTATGATACTTTATGAACTTGATAAATTAAAAGAAATATTGGGTCCATCTTGTGATCTATCTTGGTTGAGAAGCTATAAAATACCTATAAGGAAGTAAAATGGTAACTTTAGAAACCAGTAACAAGGAATTGAAAGAAACAGTCGGGAAAGATTTTACATTGAAAGAGCTAGAAGATACTCTTTTTGACCTGGGTATGGAGCTGGATGAGGTTGAGGGTGATTTATTGAAAATAGACATAACCCCGGATAGGCCTGATATGGTTTCAACGCAGGGACTAGGAAGGGTTCTTAGGGCTTACTATGGCTTGGAGAACCCAGAATACAATACCCTTGATTCTAGTGATGAAGTAATTGTTGATGGTTCTGTTGAAGATGTGAGACCGTATACTGTATGCACAATAATCAAAAATTTGAATCTTGATCATCAGAAGATAAAGGAAATAATCTGGGTTCAGGAAAAACTTCATGCGACATTTGGAAGAAACAGGAAAAAAGCTGCAATAGGGGTATATCCTCTTGAAAACATAAAACTTCCTATCCATTTTAAAGCGGACAAGCCAGAAAACATAAAGTTCGTACCATTGGAGCATAATAAAGAAATGAGTGCCAAAGATATCCTTGAAAAAACATCAGTTGGTAAAGATTATGGACACCTTCTGCAGGGATACAAAATGTACCCTTTCTTTGTTGATGATAAAGGGGATGTACTTTCAATGCCTCCCATTGTTAACTCTCATTTAACAGGAAAAATAAGTGAGAATACAAAGAGTGTTTTCATTGAATGTAGTGGTTTTGATCTTCAGGCTTTAAAATATATACTTAACATTTTGGTTTACATGTTTCTGGATATGGGGGCAAGTGCTTATTCCATGAAGATTAGATATCCCAAATATGATATGGTAACTCCTTGCCTGGAATGGGAAAAGAGGAGTATCGAACCAAAATTCATAAACAACATGACAGGCCTTGGATTAAGCGCAGAAGATCATGCGAAGATGCTAAAGAAAATGATGTATAATATAGTTGATATATCAGAGGATAGCATTAACTTCCTTGTACCTCCCATTAGGACGGATATTTGGCATGATGTTGACGTTGCTGATGATGTTGTAAGGGCCTATGGAGTAAACAACATAAAGTATGAAGTTCCAAAGGTCGCCACTGAAGGAGGTATCCTTAAACTTAGCAGAATTAAAGATACAGTTTGCGAACTTTTGGTTGGGCTAGGATACCAAGAGACATTTACTCTTGCTCTAACTGATAAAAAGGATCAGTTTGAAAAAATGAATATGGATGAAGGTGAATACATCAAGCTAGGTCATACAACGGAACAAAGTGTTAATATGATACGTTCCTGGATGTTACCTGAGCTTTTGAAGGTTTTCCATAATAATCGTCATGTAGAGTTTCCACAAAAGATATTTGAGGTCAACAATGTTGTTGTTCCTGATGAGAGAAAGGATGTTTTATCACAGGACGAACTTAGACTTTCAATAGCTTTACAGGATAAGGCTACAGGTTATACTGCTATTAAGCAGTCTGTTGAATATGTACTGGATTCAGTGGGTGTAGAATATTCTTTTATTGAAAAAGATCACCCAAGTTTCATTCCCGGAAGATCTTCTGCATTGGTTGTTGAAGGTTCTGAGTTGGGATTCATAGGTGAAATACATCCTCTGGTGATTGAGAACTGGGAGCTCGAATTTCCCGTGTCTGCTGCTGAATTAAATTTAACATTATTTGAGAAATATATCTGAAGGTAAGTTAACGTTTATATAATGTTTTTTGGCTGGTTTTGTGTGTTCGGTTTGGATTTTTTGGCTAACATAAGGTTTAAAAATAAACTATATTTTCAACTCGCAATGGTCAATAAAGGAAAAGATGTAAAAGAATTTGAAGATCTGAAAAAAAGAATTTTAAAGTATAATCCGAAGGCTGACATCGAACTTATTGACGATGCTTTCAAATTTACTAAGGATGTGCACGGTGACCAGAAGAGGGTATCGGGAGAACCTTTTTACATGCACCCTCTGGAAGTTGCGAATATACTAACTGAGCTCAGGGCTACAAGCTCTACTATCTGTGCTGGGCTTTTACACGATGTTGTTGAAGATACACAGATAACAATCAAAGATATTGAAAAAAGATTTGGGAAGGATATTGCATACCTGGTTGAAGGTCTAACAAATATTGACAAACTTAATTTTAATTCTCTGGAAGTATACAAGGCTGAAAATATCAGGAAGATGCTCATCGCTACAACTAAAGACGTAAGGATTATATTTATCAAATTAGCTGATAGACTGCATAATATGAGGACTCTGGCCAATTTTAGGGAAGAAAAACAGAAAAGGATTGCTCAGGAAACCCTTGAAATATACGCACCTATCGCCCATAAACTTGGTATGTGGAACATGAAGGGAGAACTTGAAGACCTATCTTTAAGATACATGAAACCGGAGGTCTATAAATTTTTGAGAGAAAAAATAAATGAGAAAAGGGACGAAAGGGAAAAGAACGCAAAAGAGCTCATTAAAACAATTAAAAAATCCCTAAAAGAAAGAAATGTTGATGCCCAGGTTTATGGCAGGGCCAAGTATTTTTATAGCATCTATAAAAAAATGCTAAAGAAAAAAGTTGATTTCAACGAGATTTATGATTTGATTGGCATAAGAATTGTTACCCAGAACATACCTGATTGTTATACTTCTCTTGGCATTATTCATGAGCTTTGGAAGCCCTTACCAAAAAGGTTTAAAGACTATATTTCAACACCAAAGGCAAATGGGTATCAATCATTGCACACCGCGGTTGTAGGAAGTCACGGAAAGATTCTTGAAATACAGATAAGAACTGATTTGATGCATAGGATTGCTGAAGAGGGTATAGCTGCTCACTGGGTATATCAAGGAACTGATAGTGACAAAAAATTTGATAAAAAGATTGCCTGGCTTAAGCAACTTCTGGAGTGGAGGGCAAATTCAAGTGATGCCAAAGACTTTATTGAAATTCTTAAATTTGATCTTTTTGACAAGGAAATAGTGGTTTTTACACCAAAGGGTGACCCCATTATTTTGCCTGAAGGAGCAACGCCCGTTGATTTTGCCTACATGGTACATAGCAATGTTGGTAACAGGTGCAGTAAAGCTCTTATAAATACAAAGATGGCGCCCCTGGATACGCACCTTAAGGCTGGTGATGTAGTCGAAATAATCACTACAAAAGATTCTAAACCCTCCCGGAGCTGGTTTTCTTTTGTGAAAACCAGCAAAGCCAAGAATAAAATAAGACAGGAGCTTGGTATACAGGTTGAGCAAGATTCAAAAAAGAAACGAGAAGAAATTGAGACTAGAGGTGAAAAATTTTTGATAGATCATATAAAGGTCGAAGAAAAAACAAATTCTCCCGTGAAAATATCAAAATGCTGTAATCCAGATTATAAGATGCCCATAGTTGGTTTTTACACTAAGGACAAAAAGATAACAGTGCATTCTAAAGATTGCCCCAATATCCATACGCTTGATAAATCCAAAGAAGTTAAACTTAGTTGGATTACTTCAGATTTAACTGATTATAGGACGATTAAGATAAATGTAAGGGATAGAGTAGGAATACTTATAGAGATATTAAAGATAATATCTTCCATGGGTGTTAATATACTCCATGTTTCTTCAGACACAAGCAAAGAAAATTCTCTTATAACTTTAAAAGTCGAAAAGGTTACTGACAAAAAGATGAAAGATATCCTAGGCGCTATAAGGCAAGTCGATGATGTAGTTGGAGTAAATGAGCAAAAGGAATGATTTATTGAAATAGTTCTCTGTTCTTTTCAAGAATCTGAAGAACAGGAAGTTTTTTCCCTTCAAACATCTGAAGGGATGCTCCGCCTCCGCTTGAAATAAAGTCTACTTCTTCTGAGAGGCCGCATTTTTTTATTGCTGCCGCTGAATCTCCACCACCTATAATTGAGAATGATGAACTTTCAGCGATTGATTTTGCAATCTCTTCTGTTCCTCCGGCAAATTTGCTGAGTTCAAATAACCCCAGAGGACCGTTCCATATTATTGTACCGGCTTTTTTAATTTCATGCTTAAATTTTTCAATAGTTTCAGGTCCTATATCCAACGCGAACCAGCCCTCCTCGATATTTGTTACCTGTGCTGTCTTTTTTTCTGCCTCATTTGAAATTTTGTCAGCAATAATGGCGTCAGAAGGAAGGATAAACTTCTCATCATCCTTTATTCTATCGATTACATGCTTATAATGAGCAATATTCTCTTTATCAATTTTTGAATTTCCAACATTATATCCAATT
>CAZBGG010000096.1:0-5062 GCA_964491305.1 uncultured Methanosarcinales archaeon | reverse complement strand
AAGAGTAGGAAGGTGTATGTGTTTTTTGCGAATTACCCTATGCTTGAGCCTGAAGATAGCAGCGATGTGGAGGTGAAACGTAATATTGCTAATATTCTACGTTTTGCGGAGAATTTGCGTGTCTATGGTGAAAGAGAAGATTTGTATGTAATAGTTACGCCGCGAGAATATATAAGAACTAATTTGAAGGCATTGTTAAGAAAGAGCCCGAATAACGAGAATATCTATTTGTTGCCTCCTGATGAGGCTGCTCGTCAGATAGGGGTAATTTGGTCTCGACCGACATATTATCTGGATCAGATAGCGCGAGTGTATGGGCATATATGTGCGACACCTTCGGAGCCTGGGGCGATGTTTACGCACATTGTAACTTTACAAAACAAGAAGAAGCGATACATAGCGGAATTGGTAACGGGTAATTTGTGGCAGTATCGTGCTGTGCAGGAATATATTGGGAAGGTCGTCGTGGAGGTAGTTTGTAGAAAAGAGGATGTGGGGATAAATAACAATCCCAAAATAATTTATAAACCAGTAAGGGGGTGGAGTGATGAGCAAGGTAAAGACGCCATTAGATAGTTGTGTGATGACATTTGAGAGGATTATTCCATCGAATGATACGTTGAGTTCGGATGTAATTGTGTATCGTTTAGATGAGGAGTCATTGAAGTTGGTAAGGGAGAAATATAAGCCGGAACCTCCTGCGCCTTATTATGCTTATCGTAAAAAGCGTGGTGTCAAGAAGTGGTAAACAAGGATTTGTTACAAAGGATATATTTTATTTCAATAACAGTGAGTTTAATGTTGTGGATTTTGAATGCGTTGTTTGCGTTATGGAATCCCTGGATATTGTTGGTTCCTTCCATTGTGATTATTTTTATATCTCGCAAACAAGGAGAAATGACGATAGGTTTATTACCAGCGATGTTTTTATTGAGTGCGATGTGGGCAGCTTGGATACATGGTGTTTTGGATGGGAGATTGTACGAGATAGTAGATACTGAAGAATTGTTGAGTTTACAGAGAGTGTTATCGGCTTTACCTTTAGTTGGGGTGGGTGCATATTTGTATTATTATGCGGGTTTAACCTGGGAAGATTTCAAGGAGTTCCCCAATTATTTAAAAGATGTGCTTGGTTTAAATAAGGGGGTAAAACGATTCAAGGGTATGGATGATGAGGAGGAGCGAGTAAAGGAGTATGAATCTCAACAGAAACAAGAGGAGGAGTATCGCAAAGCGAAGATAGGTGTACCGACGGAGGATTTGGTGTTTGCGTATTCTTTGAAGGGTAACAAACCTGTTAAGTTAAAGAATATTGATAGATATTTGCATACGTTGGTGACAGGCCCGACAGGTGCGGGGAAGACCAAGGGTGTATTGGAGCCAATGGTAGAGCAGGAAGTAAAGGCTATATCGAATTCTTTAGCGAGGGGCATAGCTCGCGGTTTAACGTTAGTTGAGCCGAAGGGTGATTTTGTGCGGGATGTATATGATATGGCGAACTATTATAAGGTTCCTGTGATCCGAGTGGATCCGTTATGGGAGCATAGTGCGAAGTTCAATCCGCTGGAGGGGCATCCCACAACGGTAGCGGAAGCGACGCGGACGGTGTTGCAAGCTACATTTGGCAGGCAGGAAGCATTTTTTGCGATGAACCAGGAGTTAGCTTCTCGTAATACTGTTTTATTGTTGAAGTATATACATGGCAACAATATAACGATGACGGATTTGAGTCGTGTGTTAAGGGATCCCGAGTTATTGCGTAAGAAGGTGGAAGTGGATTTAGCGAAGTTGTGTGATCAGGAGCGATTACAAGAATTGACCCGCCATTATATGATGGAGGGTGATCGCAAGATGGTTGAACATTGTAAGTATTTACAAGAGAACATAGAACGTATGGTGGATTTAAGCCAATTTTTCCAGAAAGAGATCTTGGGTCCTTTGAAAGAGAAATCGTTTCAGTTTGCGTTAGGTTTAAGGTTGCAGATAGAGAACTTAACGGGTAATGAGCAGTTAGATAAGATAATAAACCATCCGAGTGATATTCATTTAGACGATCATTTGAATAAGGGAGGCATTTTGATAGTAAATACGGCGTATGGTGATTTAGGTAAATTAGGTGATATATTTGGTCAGTTTTTGGTGATGCACTTACAGAATGCTGTCTTTCGGCGCAAAGGCAGTGAAGATACCCGTCCTCGTCATTCGTTGATAATGGATGAGGCGCATCGTTATATCAACCCTGATTTTGAGAGGTTGTTAGCGATGGGTCGTGGTTTTAGGTGTGAATGTATTTTGGCGTTACAGAACACGGCACAATTAATAATAGATGGCAAGACGGATTTTCGAGATAGTGTGGTTAATTTGTGTCGTAACCAAATAGTGTATGGAGGTATGGATTCTAAAGATGCACAATTTTTTGCGAGAGAATTTGGCGAAGAGAAGGTGACGAAGACGACGAAAACGTATTCGGGTACTCCATTTTTCAAGAAACCCTGGGAAGGTATTGGGTATAGAGAGAGTGAGGATTATGAGCCCAGGTTTACGTTTACAGATTTGATGGAGCTACCTGCGCGGCATGTGGTATATAAGGTAGTAGAAGATAGCAAACCGATGCCACCGGGCATGGCGGTAACTCGTTTATCGGAGTGGCATAAGAAGGGCAGCCCGACTCAATCAGGTTTATTGATAAGCGGAATGAAATCGAAGGAGCAAAGACAAGCTGAGACGGAACCTTCGATAACGGATCAAAGTGGAGATTTTGACATGGGCGTTGAAGAAGATGAGGGGTTTGAAGGATTTGAAGATTTCACTGACGAGTTTGATGTTTAGGGGTCAACTATCCTGCTATAAGGTAGGATGTTTTTTATTTATCAAAATTAAATTGAAAGGGAGTGTTATTGTGTTTGGAAGGAATATTTTATTAACGGTTTTATTTTTGGGGTTGAGTGTAGGCTTGAGTGTGATGGGGTATGAAGGCAGATCGCCGGAAAGTGTAGTGGAAGAGTATTTGGAAGTAATGACGAGTAACGAGGAAGGTTTAAGGTTGTCGGCAACGGAGCATTTGATTACGGGAGAACGTTATGAGTTAAAGAGTGAATCAGCTTCTTATGAATACTTTGAAGAGTATTTGGATGAAGATTTATCATCTGAAGTATATCAGGAAACGGAATCGTTTGTTTATTGGTTAAATAATCTGGATTATGATGTAAAACCTGAGGTGTTAAGCCAACGAGAAGATGGTGTTACTGTGGTAGGTGTAGAATACACAAAGCTTGATGGTGAAGATTTTTGGTGGCATGTAGCGATGTCAGATTCTAATGGTGTAGAGGATATGGATGAATTGTTAGATGATATTAGTCGTAGGATAGTAACGGATGAAATATATTTAGAAGAAGTTGATGGTGAATGGAAGATTGATGAAGCGGGAGTATTGGACAATATACTTGTTTTGAGTAGGGGGGATAATATGTGAGATTATTGATATTTTTGTGTGTAATTTTCTTATCTGGATGTAATGTTTACGATGCAGATGATCAATTGTTTTATATTTTGGGTGAACAAACAGTGATATTAAACGAAGACTTGTTAGAAGGAGTGGGTGTAGGAGACACGATATGGGTGGAGTTGCCATCTGGTGGTTATGAAGCGGAGTTGGAGGTAGTTAAAACATATCGGGATCCGAAGAAAGTTAAGGGTTGGAAAGATGCCAAGAACCATTTCACGTTATCATATACGGATGGTTCTTATTTATTTCGAGGCAGGATAGGAGGCCAAAGATATACTGTGAGTAATGGCAGTGTGTCAAAGATAGATATATGAGCGAGTGATTGTTGTAAAGGAGTCATCCGAAAGGGTGGCTCTTTTTTTTATGTACATGAAAAATTAAAAGGAGGTGATACTTGTTGAGATTAATAGATAAAGAGATTTACAAGGGGACCCCAGAAGAGATGCGAGCTTTATTGGAGGTAGAAGGCAAGCGTCGTGATTTGCGACAGCAGGCGTTAAGAGGGGAAATCCCGATGAAGCGATATGAAACATTCAAGGAATTAAGCGAGGTGTTTAGAGAGCAGGAAGTAAAAACCTTAGCAGATTTGTTGCAAATATTTGTTGTAACCGGGGTTCAGGTAGATTCAAGGTTTAGTGAGATAGGGGTGTAAAGTAGGGTTGTTTAAACATCCCTACTTTTAACAGGTTTTATCCTTTATAGGTTTCTGATTTAATCAGATAATTATTTCTTTTTTTAAAGGGGGTGTAGTTATGTCGGGAGGCGGGATTATATCGGTTTTGATTGCAACAGTGGTTATAGCTGCCATGATGATATTTTATTTTACTAATGATACCGAACCAGAGCAACAAATGAAAGGAGAGGAAGCTTTAGATACTGCGGAAGATGTTATAGATAGCATGGAACAAGAAAGGCTTGAGCAATTCAGGAAGTTAGAATAGGCCTATTTTATGGGTGTAAATTAATTCTTGTTTAACAAGGAGGTGAGATTTTGAGGAAAGCAAAGCTGCATGTTTATTTACCTGTGAACCCTGATACGAGTATTGGGGACATAGAGAGGATTTTTGGGAGCATACACAAGGAAACGAAGGAGATGCTCTCCAATTTTTCGGGGGATTTTCGTTTTTCTGGCGAACCTCTTATTCGGTATGATGTGCCTAGTATAGAAGTTAAGCAATTGGCGTTATGATATTTAACTAAATCGCCAAGAATTCTCCCGCTTATAGGCGAAGCGAAAGCGGGAGTAGTTCACATATGGGAATGACTTATATAAATCTGTGAAGAACAAGGATGCTAGTATAGTTTTTTAATCCTGCTGGGAGTTTTTACTCCTGGCAGGATTTTAATTATTGTATATAGGTAAATAATCATCTTGATTTAGTCTGTGGAAACAGATATTTAAAGATGGCTTTTTAAAAGCTACGAAAGGAGGGTTTGGAATAGAATTAAGGGTCAAGCGAGTAGGAGAGCATAGAGGATTTTGCAGGGTTTATTTTCGAGGGATAGGTGATGGTAGGTTGTATTGTTTACAAGAAGATTTTGATACATGCATATGGC
>CAZBGG010000095.1:0-5158 GCA_964491305.1 uncultured Methanosarcinales archaeon | reverse complement strand
ATATGACTTATGGAACTTAATTTATCTGCTTTAGCGCCTCCCATTATGGAAATAAGTGGTCTTTTTGGGTTTTCTATTGCTTTGGTGATAGTTTTTATTTCATTTTCTGCGGCAAATCCCAGGTATGATGGTAGAAATTTTAGAGTGGATGTCATTGATGATTGATTTTGTCTGTGCATGTTGCTGAATGCTTCCATTACAAAAAAATCTGCGTTTTTGCATACTTTCCTTGCAAATTCATCTCTTTTTTGTTCGTCCTTGCTCTTTTCTGATTCGTTGAAACGGACATTCTCAAGCATAACAATTTTTTCTTCTGGAACTCCATTTTCTCCCCATTCATCTACTTTCTTGACATTTTCTCCAACCAGATAAGATAATTTTTCAGCAATTTTGTCGGTTTTTAAAGTATCTTCATGGTCTTTTGGCCTTCCCACATGAGTAAGAATTATTATCCTTTTTACTTCTTTTCTTAGTAAGAACTCTATGGTGGGTAAAGAGTCTCTTATTCTTTTGTCATCGGTAATATTGCCCTGATTATCTACTGGGACGTTATAGTCGGTTCTTAGCAGGGCTATCTTATTCTTGATTTCTGCTTCATTAACAATTCTTGCCTTCATCTCATCACCTTTATTTGCTAGTTTACTTATTTTTCCAAAACCATTTTAAATATTTTATTGTTTTGCAAAAAATTATGGAGGGAATGATATCAGTTGATGACAGGTTTGGTGAACAAACCATTAATTTAGCTATTCAGACTATTGAAATTGATAAACAAGCTCTTATCTTTAACAATACAAAAAGGAGTGCCGAGAAAACTGCTGAAGATATAAGTAAAAAAACTAAAAATATTAAAAAATCCGGTGAACTTGAGGAGTTATCGCAAAAGGTCCTAAAAACGCTGCAAAAGCCTACAAAACAATGTGAAAGGCTATCTAAATGTGTTAAGAGGGGTGTTGCTTTTCATCACGCAGGTCTTACGCAACAACAAAAAGATATCATTCACGAATCTTTCTCCATTGGTCTGATTAAGATAATTTCTGCCACGCCTACATTAGCTGCAGGTGTTGATTTACCGGCTTTCAGGACTATCATTAAAGATGCAAGAAGGTATACTTATAGAGGTCTCCAGTTCATACCTGTTCTAGAATATCTTCAGATGGCGGGAAGGGCTGGCAGGCCAAGCTATGACAATAAGGGTGAAGCGATTCTTATAGCTAAAACCGAAGCTGAAAAGGATAAGCTTACAGAAAAATACATACATGGTAAACCAGAAAGTATCTATTCAAAGCTTGCAGTTGAACCTGCATTAAGGTTTTATCTTCTTTCTTTGATAGCAGGGGATTTTGTGAGAAGCAAGGAACAAATAATGAATTTTTTTTCAAGGACTTTTTGGGCTTATCAATATGAGGATATGCTCCAATTGCAATCCATAATTGAAAGAATGCTTAGATTGCTTTTGGATTATGATTTCATCCGTACAAACCAGGAAGATGATTTAGTTGACGCTTTTGAAATGGATAATTTGAAATTTTTTGCAACAAAGCTGGGTAAAAGAGTTTCTGAGCTTTACCTTGATCCTGCTACCGCGTATGAGTTTATTAAGGCAATGAAGCGGGCAGAAGTTCAAAAAGTGAATGATTTCTCGTATATACATATGTTTTCTTTTACCAACGAATTAAGACCACTACTAAGGGTAAAAGTGAAGGAATACGATAATTATCAAGAGGTGGGTGCTTTGCATGAGAATGATATGATAATCCCTATTCCAACACCTTTTGACTACGAATATGATAATTTTATGAATTCTATTAAGACTGCTTCATTTTTCATGGATTGGGTACAGGAGTATGATGAAGAATTTTTACTTGAAAAATACGATATCAGGCCAGGTGAGATCAGGACTAAGGTTGATATTGCTGACTGGCTTATTTATAGCTCGGTTGAGATGGGCAAGCTGCTTGATTTGAAAGGTGCGTGTCGTGAATTGAATGTGATAAGGGAAAGATTGAAACATGGTGCAAAGGAAGAATTACTGCCTTTATTGAGACTAAGAAATATCGGTAGGGTAAGGGCCAGGAAACTTTTTAAGAATTCTATCAGAAATATAAAGGACCTGAAAAATGTTGATTACTCAACCCTTAAACAGATAATAGGTGAGAAAACAGCTATCGATGTTAAAAAGCAGATCGGACAGGAGATAAAAGAAGTACCCAGAGGAACCAGAAAAGGACAGCTTTCTATAGGTAAATTTTAAACTTGACAATTGATAAGAGCGCTAATAAATGAAAAACTTCTTTAGCTCTTTCTTGATCTCATCCACACTCCCCTCAAGCGCAATTTTTTGAGCTTTTGCAATTTCTTTTCCAAAACTTGAGCCAGATTCATTGCAATACAAAAGGTTTGCAATGTAAGGAGCGAGTGTAAATTGAGTAAGCCAATCCTTGTGCTCAACCCTGTATTCATCTGTCCTTGGTACAGAATCAGAACAGTAGACCCTAACACCCGCATCTTTGAATTTATCCTCTGCAAAAATAAAATCTTTAACCTTGTTTGATGAGTCTCTGGTAGTCTTGGTGCTGAAAATACCGTGAGTAGTATAGACTCTCACTTCCTTGGCCCCTAAATTTTTTGCAGATTTGATAGCGTTTAATATGGTACCTCCACTATCAATAATATCATCAAAAATAACTGCTATTTTACCATCTGGAGAGTTTCCAATGTAGTGTTCAACCCTTGACTCACCATGGCTTGACCTTGTTTTAGAAATTATTGCATAATTAAGCGAGAATTTTTTGATTATTTTTTCATATCTCTTATAGCTTCCGGCATCAGGAAGCATAAGTATAGAATCCTGTAAAGATGATGTTACTTTCAGGTGCATGATGAAAATATATATAGTTTGTATCTCATCCAATGGGTAGTTTGTCATTCCTTGAATTTGTGGTGCATGCATATCGACAGAGCCAAGTCTCCTGAGTCGTGGCTCAGTTGAAGCTTTTATGTTATCAAGGACAAGCTTTGAAGAGATAGGTACCCTGGACTCATCCTTCTTTTCTTGTCTAGAATCTGGAAAATATGTTAAGTAAACTGATATTCCTGCTGAACCACCTCTTCTGGCAGCATCACATATCTTCTCGAGTTCTCTTAGGTATTTTTCAAGGGATAATGTACAGTCCTCAATCAATTGAGCTTTTATATCAGGATTTATGTCAGATCTGGCAATGCTTCTTTTTATCTCGAATGCATTTGGTCTGTGAAATGAAGATATGATATGCACATTTTTTTTCCTCACGTTTATGGGAAGTTGACAGTATATTTCTCCACTGGGGAATGTTTTTGAGAAAACATTTTTTATTCCTTCAGAAGAAAATCTTCCCGTAAACTGTTCAAGATTTTTGATTGTAAGTTCTAATAGCTGGGTTGCCGGGGAGTTTGAAAAAATTCTTAATTTCTCAATAAACTCTGTCATTTTAGCAGTAGATTGTTTAGTGATTTATATTTTTTGTTATATTCTTGAAAAATAAAAAGTGATATTTTTTGGGGATGTTTATTTTAAGCTCTATATCAGTAGATTCAGTGGGCTGCCAAGAAGGGCAACTCATCTTTTTTTGCCCATTTTTTTCTTATGCTCATACATTTAGTTTTTCTATTTTCTTCCAGGTAGTGTTCATATAATTTTTCGGGTTGTGCAGAGCCGTTCACAACTGTTTCTAAGTTGTAAAGGGCTTCTACAGAGGTGTCAATAATTGGAAACCCTTTGTTATCAAGGAATATCTCATCAGAATAATCAACCACATTTATATTGTTTATATCTGTAAGGACAAGCCCTCTATCTTTATTATAAATTATATTTCCTATTCCTGCAAGGTCAGGTATATAACCCGTATTTTTTATGGTATCTTTAACCCTGTTTATGAACTTATTTGTTTTTTTGGGAAAGCTTTCACCGTATGTTTTTGGTATACAAAACCATGGGTCGACGACCTCTCCTTCTATATATTCTTGAAAACCGCAAAAGATTGGTTCATAGTGTTCCTCTTTTTTGTACGAAACTACAAACTCATCCGAATGTGCAACACTTTCCATCATATATTTTTTTATTTCATTGAGTTTTTTTATTTCACCAATTGCCTCTTCGGGGTCAATACTGGATTTATATATTCTTAAAATATAATTGGGTGTTGGACGCGGATAAGTCTTTATACCATCCTTTTCAATTCCTTTATCACGGGCTCTGCAATCCTGTGGATCTAATAATCTTATTATATGGGAGCGGAGTCCCTGCTCGTAATGAAATTCGAATATGTAAGGAGCGTTGTCCGAAATGAAATTCAGTCCGATGATATCCTCATGCTCCAATCTTTGTTTATCTCTTATGTCCATTTTAAAAGGGGAAAAGTGCTTTATTTTAAATATTTCTTCCTAAATAGTGTTGACAAGGTGGTTTAATTGTCACAAAAGCTTTTTCAATTTCTAATGTATTCTATGTTGAATGGAAAAAATAAAAACCGAAGATGGCTCTTATACGTTCTATAACAATTGTTTTGGCGATGTATATCATAGCAGGACAGGCGCTGTTGAGGAGGCAAAGGAGAAGTTTGCCAGGCCAGCAATTGATTTTTTAGTTTCACAGGGGAAAAGTGAAGCAAAAATCTTGGATATTTGTTTTGGGCTTGGCTACAATAGCTGCGCAGCTATTGACCTGGCTGAAGATATCCTGGGAAACTATAAACTGGATATTACCGGAGTTGAAAAGGATATGGCTATAATCAGGAAAATATGCAGCATGTCTCCTGGCTTTCAAAGTTATCACCTAATCAAAAGAACTGTTCAAAATATGCCTATGTTTTTGAAGGAAGAGAATATTCATATAAAAATAATTGTAGGTGATGCTTTGTCAGAGATAACCTCTTTAAAAGAAGGATTCGATATAGTATTTCATGACCCCTTCTCTCCAAAAAGTTGCCCCGAACTCTGGAGTAGCTATATTTTTGGTGAGATCGCTAAAAAAATAAGGGTAGGTGGCAGGCTTTTTACTTATAGCTGTGCAAGAGATGTCAGGGAAAATCTAAAGAACGCTGGTTTTGCAATAGTGGATGGTCCCAGGGTTGGCAGAAAAGCGCCTTCAACTATAGCAATAAGAGTTGTCTAACAAGCA
>CAZBGG010000094.1:0-5203 GCA_964491305.1 uncultured Methanosarcinales archaeon | reverse complement strand
CCCTCCCAGTTCGAAAACATCCACTCATCTTCAGGTTTAGCAGTCACATTAATTACCTCTCCATAAGAATGAGTGTGGTCACCTTCCTGGGGATATATTGAGCCTTCACCTGATACCCCAATACTCAGGCTATGAAATTTGATAGTACACTCACCATCTATACAGACTCTCCCATCAGTACAATTTTCTACCTGATTCAGTTTATCACCACAACCACTATACTTCCATACATTACCATGCCAGCATTGCTTTACTCTTGGCAAAGCATCACAGCTGCAAGGTGGCCTACTGCAAAATACAGGCCTACCCCTATCATTTTCAACTACGATTTCCCTAAGTGGACCTTCGCCCGGCGAAGAAGAAATATGACCAAAAACTGTAGTATCTGATTTATAGACAAACTGGTCCCCTTCTTTTGTTTCAAAGACTATATTCTCTCCATCAACAGAATATACTTTATCTATTTCACCAGGCAGGTTAAAATTACTGATTGTATCTCTAAAAGGGCCCGTAGAATAGAAAGCCTCACGGGCGACTGAATCGATATCCCTGCCTATTTCATTAACTCTTTCCTGCAAAAGTTCCTCATCCATTGAAGATTTCTGCATAAAAAAGAAGTAACTGCCTGCAAAAATCAGGACCAAAGACACAACTACAACCGAAATGTATTCTACAGAAGCTTGACCTCTCATTTTATGCATTCTGCTATTCCTCCAACCATAACTACTATTTATTTTTTTTTAATTAAGAACATACCAAAATTTAAAAAAACAAATCTCTTAAATATTTAGAATTGATAGAAACAATAAATTGTCGATAAAGGGACAAGATTACCAAAAAAAATGATAAAAATGGAAGAAAAAACAGAAAAAATGAAAATAAAAGGAGTTGCAATTAAGGCAACAAAAGAATTTATTGTTGGAAAATTTGGTGAAGATGGATTTGAGAGATGGTTAAAGAATCTCTCCCCTGAAGCAAGAGAGGTCTATAGCAGCAAAATTTTGCCAAGTGTATGGTATCCACTCACAAAGATAGGTTCTGAGCCCAGACAAAAAATATGTGATCTCTTCTACAATGGCGACCCAAGAGGTTGTATTGATCTGGGAATTTATAGTGCAAAATTCAGCTTGACTGGCATATATAAGGTGTTTATAAAGATTGCAACAACAGACTACCTGATAAAAAAAGTTAGTCAGGTTACATCATTGTACTACCATCCCTCCAGATATGTTGTTAAAAGCAGAGAGAATGATAGGATAGTCATCCACATTGAGGAGTTTCCAGAGCCACACAAAGCGATAGAATACACAAATCTAGGTTATATAAAAGGGGCTCTTGAACTATGCGGCTACAAAGATATCAAAACAGAACTAACCACTTCTCTTGCTAGTGGAGATAGATACACTGAACTAATCATTAGAATTAAACAATAACTTTCTTCTTTTATTCCGGGAATATCTGTTAATTTTTAGATTTAAATGAACCATAATTTGAAACAAAATTTTTAGCAACCTTTACCTAGTTTAATAGCTCATTCGCTCTTTTAAATCCAACAAACAAAAATATTTAAATAACTTCCATAAACCTGAGAAATATTCGGGATAAATCTATGCTGCGGTCGCATAATCTGGTATTGCGCTGGCCTTGAGAGCCAGTTCCTTACGGAATTCCCGGTTCGAATCCGGGCCGCAGCGCTTTTTTACTAATTTTTATTCAATTTTACTCAAGTTTTTTATTCTAAAGATTGCATAAATCGTTTTTAGTCAATTAATTCTGAAAATAAGTGGGCTTGAAGGAGCGAAGCAACTGAAACGCACTTCGGAAGCTACAAACGAAAATGTAGGTGAAAATCCGGGCCGCAGCGCTTTTTTACTAATTTTTATTCAATTTTACTCAAGTTTTTTATTCTAAAGATTGCATAAATCGTTTTTAGTCAATTAATTCTGAAAATAAGTGGGCTTGAAGGAGCGAAGCAACTGAAACGCACTTCGGAAGCTACAAACGAAAATGTAGGTGAAAATCCGGGCCACAGCGTTAAACCAATTGAATTATAAAACCCAGTTCGTAAACTAATAAAATAATTGATTTTTATGGAAGGCTTGAGCGGAGGAACCAAGACCTTAGTTAATAAATCTGTTTGCTTCCCTTACCTTAAATCTTTTTTTGAAGGTTAAAATTAAAAAGCTCTCCTACTCGGTCATCTATAGAAGAGGGTAGCATCCCCGAAGGAAAAGAACCTGTATTTCTCCTTTACAGCCTCATTATAAGCATTTAGAACAACATCTTTGCCAAAATATGCACTAACAAACAAAATTAGCGTTGATTTTGGAAGATGAAAATTGGTAATCATCATATCGGGCTTAATCCTAAATTTATATCCGGGGTATATGAAAAGACCAGACCTTGAAGCATTGGGATGAACCAAGCCACTTGAATCAGAAGCAGATTCTATGGCCTTAAAAGAAGTGGTACCGCAAACTATCAACCTATTTTTTCTATTGTTTATAGCAACAGCCGTTTCTTGAGGTACAATATAACTTTCTTTTTCCATTTTGTGCTTTTCAACAGGGCCCTTGATATCGCTGAATGTTCCAAAGGATATATGTAAAGTAACATAGACTATTTTCACGCCAATATCCTTAATTTTTCCCAATAGCTCTCCAGTAAAATGGAATCCGGAAGTTGGAGCGGCAAGACTGCCATTATCAGAAGCAAATTCGGTTTGGTAAAGACTCTGGTCCTGGATAGGTTTCTTTACATAATAAGGGATTGGCATCTTGCCCCATTTCTCAAGAGTTTCCTCAGGAGATTTATTGAACTCCAGCCAGAATATATCATTTTTTCTGTGTTTAACCTTTGCCACTAAGCCATCTGGAAAATTCAGGACTGCACCTAATTTTTTGCCCCTAAAAACAACCCTTGCACGGTAAAGATTTTCTTCTTTTTCCTCTATGATAATCTCTGCCTTACTTCCAGTACTTTTCTCACCAACAAGCCTATTGGGCAATACCTTAGTATTATTCAACACCAAAACATCATCTTTTTCTAAAAAATTATAAATTTCTCTAAAGGATCTGTGCTCAATCTCTTTTTTTTTAATTACCATAAGCTTTGAAGAATCTCTTGGTCTTATGGGTTCCTGAGCAATCAGCTCCCTGGGAAGATAATAATCAAATTCTTCTAGTTCAACCATCTCATCCGTAGATTCAGTCCACTATAAAAAACTTATCTCATTTAGAAATTTTTGGTTTGTGTGGGGAAATCATAAAACAGTCTTGCCTCCACCAGGCCATATTATTATTTACTATCCATATACCCATCAACAATCCCGGGGTCTGACCCACTTCTCTTCAAAGTTTCTTTAAGCTGCTCTCTGTTATAGCCTTTTGAAAGATTTTCTTCTATCCAATTCTTAAACTCAGGAGATATGGCATTATAATTCCTGCCTGAAGTCTTATTGCTTAGATGCTTATCAGCCATTAGAGGGTCAAGACCTACCTTTTCCATTGATTTTTTTATTTGCTCAATAGTGAACCCATTAGACAGGTTTTCTTCTATCCAGTTGCTTATCTCCGGTGACAATACTTGCTCACTCTCTGGACCACTATCTTCATCCATTAACTGATTATAATAGTTATTCATCTCTGAATAATCTACCTTCTTCCTTTCCTTATAATCCATATATTTATCAACCAAAAAATCTTTTGAAAAATACGACCCAATCGCCAAAATTGCTAACAAGATGGTAATAATTGCCAAGTATGCGAGCCATATAGGTTCAACTAATCTATCGCCCCTCTCAAGATCGTTTTTCTCCCGCTCAATGTGGGTATATTGCTCTTTCGCATTTTCAAGTTTAATTTTTGAAACATCATAATCTCCCTCTTCCTTCTTAATTATTGCCTCCTCTATAATACTTTTTAATTCAATAAGTGCAACCTCTATATTAGAGGTATTCAAGTCTTCTGAATCTTCTACCCAGCTTTCAAGTTCACTTATACCAGCTTTTAAATCACCCAAAGTTGTTTCAATATATTCTTTATCTTTATCTTTATCTACATCATCCTTAATAACCTTAAATTCTTCTTTGCTGGATTCGATAGTATCAAATTGACTTTCAGCTAACACATACCATTCATAAGTCGCACCTTCTTCAAGATTTAACCAATTCGTTGAAGCAACACCACTCCCGGAAACAGAATCACTACCTATTAAAGAATTATCAGAGGAATCATAGAAGGTTAGATTTATTGTAATCTCAAATGATTGTGATATATTGGCCTTCAACCTAACATTACCCTCAGAAACCTCCTCACCCTGTGAGGGTATTAATTCTATGATTTCAAAATTATGTTCAGGAGTTTTAAAATCTTTATCAGAACCTAGATATTTATCTTCAGCACTTTCAGCAACAGCTCTATATTCATATTCAGTATTTTGGTTTAAGCCAAAGATGGATGCCTGAAATTTACCATCATCTTCCTTGACTTCTTTATATGTTTTTTTCCAGCTATTGTTGCTATCTTCTCTCCACTCAAAATATAATTGCACATCATCAATATTATCTAATTCTACTTCGGAAACAAGGACAGCCGAAACAGGAGTAATATCCTCCGCAGGGAGTGTATTAATTGATACTTCCTGGGTGGGGGTAGGCTGTCCTCCACCACTGCCACTACCACTACCACCACTGCTACCCCCATTACCATCATCGTCATCATCATCAATTTCAACAAAATTTGCACTAATAGATACATTTTCAGTTATCACTAAATTAATCTCTTCTTCAGTTGATTCGTAATCCCCACTCCAATTGCTAAAAGACCAACCACTGTCGGGTTGTGCGTCAATAATAATATCATCTTCATAATAAAAGACATGTTCGCCCTCTTCAGGATTGGTGCTTCCACTACCATTGATTTCAATACTTAAGTAAAATTCATTATGACTACAATCATCAGTCAAGCCCCCATCCATAAAGTTCCAATTAAAATCTTCTACAATTGACTCTCTATGGCCTGCTGCACAATATAATGAATCACCTCCATGAAATTCCAACCCGTCTACCAAGCTTAACTGTGACCAGGAAATCAAAAGATTATCATAATTTTTTGTAGAAAGCTTAGAACCTTTCATAAACTGGCTAAAATTTTCAACACTCGATACATTCCAGTCGCTTATATCCTGGTTAAAGGATGAATTA
>CAZBGG010000093.1:0-5248 GCA_964491305.1 uncultured Methanosarcinales archaeon | reverse complement strand
ACAGATATTGCTAAGATTGCAAGAAGTAAAGGCATAAAAAATGTTATAGTTACAAATGGTTATATCTCTGAGGAGGCTGCTAATGATTTCTGTCAAGTTATGGATGGGGCTAATATTGATTTAAAGGCTTTCAGTGATAATTTTTATAAAGAGGTTTGCAAGGCTTCTTTACAGCCTGTACTTAATGCCATTAAAAAGTACCATGAGAGAATATGGATCGAGATAACTAATTTGATTATAGAAGAAAAAAACGATTCTTTGGATGAGATTGAGAGAATGTGTAAATGGATAAAGGAAAACGCAGGTGTAGACACCCCTATACACTTTTCCAGGTCGTTTCCAATGCATAAAATGAAAAATATAAATCCCACGCCTGAAGACACCTTACTTAAGGCAAAAGAAATTGCTGGAAATTATCTTAATTATGTGTATGTGGGTAATGTTAATTTAGAAGACTGTTTGGACACTTTTTGTCCTGCTTGTAAAAAATTGGTTATTGCTAGGAGTGGAGGAGGAGAAAAAGAGCTATCCATGTCTGGCAGGTGCTCATGTGGTGAAAAAATAATGGGTGTATGGGATTAGGTTCAAAGATTCACACTATTTTATTGGTAAGCCATTGTAAATTATTATATTAAGTTAGGTCCCAGTTATCAGGGTTTGTTAAAGGTGATTTGAAGAAAATATTGGTGTTTTAGAATGAAGTTTTGTGTAGTAGGTTCAAAGGGAAACTTAGGCAGATTTTATACAAATTTGCTTAAAGATTATGAAGTATTTGGCGTGGATAAGAATAATCTTCAAGATTTGAGAAAGAATGCTCTTATGGCAGATATAGTTATTTTGGCATTACCGCACAAAGAAATATGTAAAAATCTAAATTTACTAAAAGATATATTAAAAGAGGATCAATTGCTTTTGAATTTATCATCATTAATGACTAACTATGTTGAACAAATGAAAGAACTAAAATGTTCATGTGCCTTTCTACATGGCCTTTTTGCACCAAATGTTAATTCCTTAAAAAATACTAAATTTATACTGGCACCAATAAAAACTAATAAAAAATTGTCTTTTTTTGTTAGTCTTTTAGAGGGCAAGGGTGGGAAAATTATCAGGGCAAATGCTGATGAACACGATGAGGCTATGGCTTTGATACAGGCATTAAGTCATTTTAATGGAATACTTCTTGCGAAAACAGTTTCTGATTCCAAAATAACAACCAAGGATATGGAAAAATATTCTACATTATATTCTAGACTATATTTTGATGTGATTTCAAGGATTTTTTCACAAACTCCAGAAACCTATATAAATCTTCAGCTTGAAAACAATTTCTTTGATAAAATTCTCAACCTCTATGAACAGAACTTATACCAACTAAAATCAATCATCGAAAAAAAAGATTATAAAAAGTATGAATATACTTTCTTAGAGGTAGAAAAAAATATAGGGGGTTTTCTTAAAAAATCATTTAAAGAAAGCAAAAACATTGCTGAAATTGTTAACACAAAGAAAACAAAAGTGGCCATTCTTGGACCCAGAGGTAGTTTCACAGATGAGGCATGTGATGCCTATGGTTCAGAAGCAGAGAAAGTATTTTTTGAAAGCATAAAGGATATAGTTAGTGCTGTGGATACTGGCATAGTTGATTTAGGTATTATTCCTTTGGAAAATTCTATAGGCGGGACAATTGCAGAATCGGTGGACCAAATATATGAGAAGGGCCTAAACATAAAAAAAACTCTTATTTTGCCTATTAGATATTGTTCTGCTTCTATTTCAAAAAATGTGGAGCCGGAAGTGGTAATGGGCCATCCCCAGTCTTTTTTGCAGTGCTCTGAATATATAGAAAAAAAATTTCCTGAGGCAAAAAGGGTTCATACACTAAGTAACTCAGAGGCATTTAAGAAGATAGAGGAAAACAATCTTATTAATGCTGTTGCTTTAGGTTCTGAATATGCTGCTAAATTGTATAATCTAAAAATCATAGAATCACAAATACAAAATAATTCCAACAATAAAACAAGGTTCGCTGTGATAAATAAAAGCAAGAAATTGGCTTCCGGAAAAAAAACAAGCATTGTGATTAACCCTGGGAAAGACCGCCCCGGTCTTTTATTTGACCTATTGAAACATATTAGGGATAATGAAATTAATCTTTGCAGAATTGAATCAAGGCCTTCAAAAGAGAAGCTTGGTGCGTATATTTTTCATTTGGAATTTGATGGAGGGGTATATGACCAAAAAATACAAGAAGCTTTGAAAAAAATAAAAAAGGAATCTGATATAACTATCCTTGGAAGTTATAATCAAGTGGAATTAACAGAGCCAAGTGGTAAACATGAAAAGAAGGATTGATTGTATAAGGTCTTCCTCAATAAGGAAAATAATGGATAAAGCATCTCAAATAAGTGATGTTATAGATTTTAGCATAGGGCAACCGGATTTTAAGGTTCCTGAAAAGATAAAATCTTCTTTGAAAGATGCCATAGATATGGACATTACAGGATATTCATCTTCGTCTGGAATAAGTAGTCTGAAAGAAAAAATTAAAAAAAAGCATGGTACCGATGATTGCATAGTAACTTCAGGTGTCACGGCCGCAATTTTTCTGTCTTATTCAGCGTTGCTGGGGGAAGGTGATGAACTTATAATAATTTCTCCTTATTTTGTAGTATACCCTGATATGTGTGAATTTTTGGGAGCAAAGCCTGTAATAGTTGAATCAAAAGAGGATTTTTCTCTGGATTTAAACAGCATTGAAGAGGCAATTAATGAAAGAACAAGAGCAATAATCGTAAATCATCCGAATAATCCGACGGGAAAGATTTATAGCAACCAAGAAGTAAAAGAATTGAGTAAGATTGCAAAAAAGAATAATTTGTGGATAATATCTGATGAAGTCTATGAAAATTTTGATTATGAGGATAAATTCAATAGTTTAAGCTGTTTTTATGACAAGACGGTTATCTTAAATGGGTTTTCGAAATGTTTTTCGATGACAGGTTTAAGGCTGGGTTATGCAGCAGGACCCAAAAGAGTTATTGAAGATATGACAAAACTTCAACAATATACTTTTGTTTGTGCACCTAGCATCTCACAATATTCAGTTAACGAAAATTTTCAACTCAATGAGACTCCTGTGAATGTCTTCAGGGAGAGAAGAAACTTTATATATGAAAAGCTGAAAAACCACTTTAAAACAATAATGCCTGAAGGTGCATTTTATTTTTTTCTTGGACTTCCTGAGGGTATTAATGGCGAGGTTTTCTCTCAGGAATGTTTAAGAAGAGGGCTTCTTGTTGTTCCTGGTGAAGCTTTTAGTAAAAGAAGGAATTATATAAGAATATCATATGCAACCGATATGGAAAACATAAGAAAAGGGGTTGAAATCCTAATAGAAACCCTTAAGAAATTAAATGAATGAAATGTTCTTATGTAATCAAAACAAATGAAAAGGTTATAAAAATGGACATTGAAGAGTTAAGAAAAAGGATTGATGATATTGATTTTAGATTAATGGTTTTGCTTTCAGAAAGGTTTGGCTACTGCGAAGAGGTTGCCAATTATAAAAAAAATAATGATATTGCAATATCCCAACCGGAAAGAGAGCAGAAGATACTAGATGAGAAAAAAAATATTGGGAAGAGAGAGGGGCTGGAAAGTTGTTTTGTTGAGAAAATTTTCAAAACAATATTTGATGAATCAAAGAAGATGCAAAAAGAAATTATTTATGGTGAAATTTCTGGGCGCAAAGGCGATTAATCGCCCATGTCTCATTTCATAAGATAAGAAACAAACTGTTAATTTTAAATTTTAACGTAAAATATACTAGATGCCTGAAGGTTCTTATTCTTTTTGTGTAGAAATTGAAAAAATCTTTTCTTTAAGATAAAAACTATTTGGTAAATTGAGTAAACTTTTTTTAATTTACTTAGTAAAAGGTAAATTGGTTTGTTTTTTATTCTAGTTGATGATTTTCAAAAAAGGACATAAAATACTTGTATTTATTATACTTCTATTTTTTTTATCTTTTGTGGGGGAAGTGTTTGCTGAAGATAATCATACGGCAGTCCAAGAAGGATGCAATGTTTTTTTTGATACTGTTACTGATAAACTGATTTATGAAAGAGGAGATTCTGTAAAGATTAACCATATAATAAAAAATTATTCAGGAGATTTTGAAATAAGTTATTGGATCGAAGACCTATATGGAGAAGTTGTAAAGTCCAATTTTACTACTGGAAATACCAATCAAAAAACATGGACTGCAAGTTCCGAAGGCGAGGTTTTTTTTATAAAGTCATTATTGATTGTGGATTGTAATAATTCCACCATAATAAAGAATTCATCAAAAGTAATTTTTTTGAGGGATGAGATAATTGAAGAGCCAAAGGAGACGGCTATAGCTATAAATAATGTCCATGGGGAGTTAGAATTTGGAAAAACATTTTATGTCGACCTTAATATAAAGAAGGCTGACACACTAAAGTATAGTATAAATGCGTATGTAAAAGGAAATGGTTCAATCAGCGATTCCACAACTGTGCATGCCAGAGGGAGTAATTTAGAGTATGTAATCAGGATACCGCTAACTATTAAAAATAATTGCGAGAAAAAATATCAACAGGGTAATTATTCGTTGGTTGTTGAGGGATTGGGTTCAAAGGTTAGGAAAAACATTAGTGTAAAGGATAAAAACTATGGATGCTTTGAAAAAATTGTTTACAAATATAATGAAACCTGTGAAATCAACCAAAGCAATAAAACAGAAAGCTCAATTTTTTACGCAGAGACTAATAGGCTTGTGTATGGCCATGGAGATTCGGTAAAAATTAACCACTATGTTGATGATAAAGTAGATAATCTTGAAATTGATTATTGGATTGAGGATATAAATGGTAATTTAGTAAAAGCAAAATTAACATCAGAAAATACAAACCAGAAAGTATGGACTATAAACGAGGAAGGCGAGGTGTTCTTTTTAAAATCCGTCCTAAAAGGCGAAGGCTATAACGAAACAATTGAAAAAAAACATGAGGGTTATTTCTTTGTTGAAAATAATGTGCCTGAAGACTCTCTTATAGATAATATTAAAACGGGCATCGATTTAGTTGATGTTGACAAAAGGGCAAGGTTTGGAGATATATTTGATGTTGATATTCTCATAAGTAAGGGCGATACAAGAAAATATAGTATAAATTAGTATGTAGAAGGTGATAATAGGATTAGTCAAATAACAAACATACAT
>CAZBGG010000092.1:0-5263 GCA_964491305.1 uncultured Methanosarcinales archaeon | reverse complement strand
GGCAACTGTTGATTTAGAAACTAGGTGCAGAGACTCTAGTAATTCACTTTGTGGAGAAGGTATTGATTGGAAATATTACTCTGTGAATGCTTTTACTAAAGAGTATCTGTCTGAGGATACAGATTTTGATAAGACTAACATAACAGTGGAAGTGACTGAAGATTATGTTAAGTGGCATATGGCTACTGACAAATGGGCAAGTGGAAACCATGCTTCTTGGTCAGTTTCAATAGGTGAAGGGGACGAAATACTTTATCAGATTCACAGTAATGACGGAATAGACAGCAATTATAATTGGGGAACATATCTATATAGCGAATATGATGATGGATGGCATACTGGAGACCAGAATGAAAAAGTTAGTACCATTGAAGGTATGGAAGGGACAGGTGAGAGATACAAAAAGGAGAACCTTGATGGAGAGTTCACGATCAAGATAAACAGAGAACACTTGCCTAAAGAGGATTTGAAATGGGTTGTTAATGTAAACCAAGAATCAACATCAGCTTTCCCAAGCGGTTTTGGTTGGAATGACGATGATACTGACAACTTCAAATCAGTAACTTTAAGTGAAGAATTTGTTGGTCCCATTGAACTTCAGGCTGGAGAAGAGTTTAGTTTTATAAGTGAATTCAGTTTCAACGTTGCTTTGGTGCCTGATACATACAGCATCAAAACGAAGGTTGTTCCAGCATAATATAGTTAATATTTTTTTATTTTTTATCTTTGTTTTGTTTAGTTCAAAGTCAGAGGTTTTATCATATGGAGAAAAGGAATGTGGCATTTATTGTTGTACTATTTGTTCTATTAGTTGCAGGAATAGCAAGTGGTGCTGCTTTAAGTGAATATTTTTCTATTACCGGGACTTTTACAGTTTTAGCTCCCGAAATCAACACTCCAACGTCAAAGGATGGTTGCAAGGATGATGGGTATAAAGATTATACATACTCAAATGGTTCTCAGTTTAATGGTCAAGGGGAGTGTGTCAGTTATGTCGCAACAAATTATTGTAAGAGTGATTGGAAAGTATTAACAAGAGCAGATAGTTCTTCCTTCGAGAATCAAGGGGAGTGTGTTTATTATTTCAAAAGAAATGATATTCCAGTAAAGGATATGGGAATGTTTAAGCATATACAATCCAACGAAACAAAATTAAACGAAACTAATTTCAATGAAACAGATTTTAATGAAACCAATCTCAAAAGAACAGATTCCAATAAAACGAAATTAAACGGAACAGAATTAAATGGAACTCGTGTTAATGATACAAATGATACTAATTATACTATTGAGGGTTCAATTAATGATTCTATTAACGATTCTCTAAATGGAACCATTGAAGATTCAGATTATAATTTAAATATAACATCTGATGATGGTAATAAATCAAAAGAAAAATCAAATGAAGAGTCTGATGATAAACAAAAAGATAAACTAGAAGAAGAAAAAGAAGGAGACTCTGTAGACGAATCTGATGAAGAAGATTCAGATAGAGGTTCTGACTCGGACTGTGATTCAGATGGTTTTGAAAAACCAGAGGAAGATTCAGGCCCTGATGGGAAAAATTCTGAGGATGATTCAGAAGCAACAGAAGATGAACCTTTGGGTAATTCTACAAATACTAACTTAACTAATGAAAATCATAACAACACTTTATCAGATAATACTTCAAAAAATGCTTCTGATTATGAATTTTTAGAAAACGAAACATCAACCAATAACACCAACGAACAAGATTCTGGGGAAAATTCAGTAGAAGATTCAAAAACTGACAATGTATCAGATGAAGAACCTAAAGAAAAAGAATCTAATGATGAACAAAAATATGAAGGTGAATCAGGCGATGATTAAATTATCTAAAATATTCATATTTGTTGCAATGTTCACGTTAGTTATGGCTATGCCTGTTTTTTCTGTTACTGATGAGGAAAATACTAATTCTGATACTAGCACAATCTACGGCGGACAAAGCGGTATATTATATGAATATAATCTTGATGAAATTTGTCAAAGGGTAACAGTTAATGTCACATCAGAATTAGAAATCCATTCAACACCTGATGGGGTAAGGGAATACTATTTGGAAGGCTGCATATTAAATAAAACAGCTTATGTTGAGAATGATTACAATGATCTTTGGCACTGTAATTGCACTGACGGGGAATTCGACCTGGAGCTCTCAACCCTCATAAATGCAGTCAACAGTTACAACTTTACTATCAAATTCTATGTGGAAGAAGAAGAACAAGATGAAACAATCGGGGGAGGGGGAGGTGGTAGTTTAATAACTACTACTGTAGAAGAGGAAGAAGAATGTATTCCTGATTGGAGTTGTACTCGTTGGAGTCTATGTTTCAGTGATGGTACCAGGACTAGAAATTGCATAGACCTTAATCGCTGTGGAGATACCGAAGATAAGCCAGATGAGACTATGCTTTGTGAGCCTCCTGAGGTGGATGATACCTTTGAAGAGGTTGTGGTTTCTCATGAGGATGAAGAACCAGTAATAGAACCTGAAGAGGAGGCTGTTATTTTAGATGAAGAAGATGAAGAAGAACCTCCCACATCGCCCATTGTTGGTGCATTCTTTGGTCTGGGCGAGGATGGTGCGCTTTGGGTGTTATTTATAGTTCTTATCGCAGGTTTAGTCTTGTATATTACTCTCAGGGAAAATAGCAAAAGAAACCCAAAATTTTCGTTATTTTTTTGTCTTTGATGGAGTGTTTAGTTTTCAATTGATTCCAGAAACCAAGAGCTTCTCAAATTGAATTAAACTTCTTGGTATGTTACAAAACAAAAACAATATAAATAATGAAAATAAGACTCTACTCACTACTTAGTGAGGTGTCTATGTATGATGTTAAAAAATATTCTGGCTGTAATTTCTTTATTCCTTGTTTTTTCAGGACTTTTTCTCCTTTGGGACCTATCAAAAGAAGAATTAATTACTCCTCCTGAAAAGGAGGATAGTGAATTCTCTGGAGAAACAAAGGGATTTCCTGAAAATATTGTTTTAACTGATATGAATAAAGGGACTTTTTACTATAGATTGAGTGATGAATCTGGAATATATGAAAAGTATAAAGATTTTAATGAGTTTGAGGGTTTTGATATAGTAAGGGCCCGGGGTAAAGAATTCTTTTGGAATGAAGACTTTATTGCATATTTACCTGAAGAGGATAAATCTGCTGAATTTAATTCTATTGATTTTAGAGGTGAAATTGGAGCAGTCACAGCTTACCGGAATAAAATACTGGTTTGTGCAGAAGGTTCACTTATAGTTCTAGATAGTAGTTTAGAAGAATTGGGTAGGGTTAGTCTTGAAATTTCGGAAGGATGGGTAAAGAATGCTCATGATATATTTGTACATAATGATATAGCCTATCTGTTGGATAATATTATGTTTCCGATTTACATATTGAAAGCTGATATAGAGGATTTTTCTAATCCGCAAATAATTGAGAGGCTTCAAATATACGGAATTAACCAGCATTTGGACCATCAATGGCTTGATACAGTCAACAACCAATGGGCAGTGGTACAGAGCGAGTCTACCCACGGTGGGTATTATTTGGGCGTATATCTTTTTGACGGTTCAAGGGTCAGCGACGGCAAAATAGCCCGACAGAATATATATGCGGACAACATAGTCACTAATGCAAGTCCTGATGGTTTCGAGATATTATCTGTTACTGAAACTACTCCTATTTACGCTTTAGTTATTGAAGGTAATGTTTCGGGTGTTTCGCTTGCAAAAATAGATCATACTGTTGGAGAAATATTTTTGGGGGATAAGTTATTGTTAACAGAGGAAGAAGAATTTGTTTCAAGTCCAAGACTTAAAAAATCAGGGGAGTACCTTTTTGCTGCCTATAAGAATAATATGGCAATCATCAACACAACAGATAATAGATTTGATTTTGTTATGAACCAATCCTTGCAGGGTGCCCGAGAAATAGTAGACTTTGTTGTGTATTAGTTTTTGGCAAATCTAAAAGGAAAAAAATGAAAGCCTGTTAACCGAAAATTCTTTCAATTTTTTGCCTTCCTCACACCGTATGCTTCGTGTCCGCCCGTTTGAAACTCAACCATATCGTTCTCGCCACAGAATTCTTCCATCTCTGTTTCGTGGACGGAGTATTCGCTACCATCCTCAGCATTTATTAACCCAACTCCTAGTTTCTCATTGAAAAACTTAATTTTCCCTTTCATAGATACCACCCCTTATATATCCATTATGGTAAAATACTTTAGCGTATTTAAATATTACTTCTTGGTATAGTCCCCTTTTTATACATCTACATAGGGTTTGCAGCAGAATTTATAAAGTAGTTAATTATTAGGTCTCCTACAATAAAGAAGCATTAGTTAGATTAAGAATCTAGAAGGGAATAATGGCCTCTTAAAGGGGAACTTTGTTTTGTTCAAAAATTAACTAGACCATATCTTTTAAACATTCTTTTTTAGATGGCTTGTTTTCCACCGGTATGTAATAAGATAATTAAAAAATAAAAAAATTAGTATTTGCATAAAGGTACGCAAACTTCTATGCACATGTCTGAGTCGTCGTGTCTGCAGGCGGAAGCGCATTCATCAAATTCACCGCCAGTTTCTTCGCAATGCTTTTCTGAGGTAAATTCACATTCGTTATGTTCTCCTATCCATTCACCGCCAGCTCCTTGACATTTTTCTCTCAAGGTTAGTTCTTCTTGGCTATCATATTCTTGCTTTTCTGCGCTACCAAGGCTGCATACAGGGATGCACTGTGTAGTACACACTTCACTCTCGGGTTCATGTCTGCAATCCGAAGCGCATTCATCAAATTCACCGCCCAATAAATTGCATTGCTCTTCGTCGATACCTTCACATTCCTTATATTCATCCAGCCATTTGCCACCGTTAAGATTGCATTCTTCTTTTAATGGAATATCCTCAACAAATGTTTCTCCATTTGCTTCACACATCCTTGGACTGGATTCCATTACATCGTATCCTGCATCTACACAGTCCTGGAAGCTGTTTATTTCCAGTGGTTCATTGTTGCTTGGATCAGGCAACTTTGTACCCGAATCCATCATGTTACAACCAACAGCAAATAAAAACATACACAAAATTATTATTATTCCTTTGAATTTCATTTGTATCACCAATTAGCACAAAGGGAGAGGGATTATTTAAAAGCAGTGTAGACTTCCAAATGATTTGAAGCTATTATGATATTTTTCTTTAATTTATTATAGTTCTTATCAAGAATATTTTAGTA
>CAZBGG010000091.1:0-5286 GCA_964491305.1 uncultured Methanosarcinales archaeon | reverse complement strand
TTGGAGCTGATTTATCTGAAAGGGAATATGTACAGGGAAGTTTAGATGGTAACAATACCTGGGCAGATGTGTTTTATTCGGAAGTTGTAGATTTAAATGTTTTTGGTGTATCTGTTCCTATTGAGAAAGATAACGAAGTGGTCGGTGGGTTGAATTTCTTTATTGACGTAGAAGTGTTGAGTGGAATTGTTCATGAGGGTGTTGACACTTTAGAGGGTGAAACAGATGCCTATTTGATTAATGATGAAGGTTATTTATTAACAGAAACCTTGGTTGGTAATTATGGCTCGGAAGCAGTCTTGGAAGAATCTTTTAATATTACGGGTGTAGAAAATATTAGAAGTGAAATTCAGCAAGGTAATTTGGATTACTCTGAGATACTTTCATACGAGAGTTATCATGGGGAAAATGTGATTGGTAATTTACATGTTTTATCTATGGGAGAGATCCCTGTGGGATTTATAGTTGAAATAAATGAAGAAGATGCTATGGGAGGTTTGGTTGGTTTAAATTATGCTCTTTTTGGTATTACAGCAGGTTCTTTAATTGTGGTAGCTTTATTGGCTATAGTGTTATCAGGAAGAATATCTAAACCTATTAAACAAATTTCAGATTTCTTGAAAGAGATGGCTGAGAAGGGTGGCGACTTAACTAAGAGCATAGAGGTTTCCGGTAAAGATGAAATCGGTGATTTAGGTTACTGGTTTAATAGTTTCGTAGGTAAGCTCCATGATATTATCGGTCAGGTATCTGATTCTACCGAAACGGTAGCAAATGGTTCTGCTGAAATATCGGCAGGTAATCAGGATTTATCTCAAAGGACAGAGGAGCAAGCTTCTGCGTTAGAGGAGGTTTCTTCAACGATAGAAGAAGTAACTACTTCTATAGAGGAGACTACTTCAAGTGCTAAGGAAGCTGATAATTTATCTCGACAGACTATGGAATCAGTCGAGAGAGGAAACGAGACTGTTCGGGATATGCAACAGGCTATGGATGAGATTACATCGAGCAGTCAACAGATAGCTGATATTATTTCTAAGGTTAATGATCTCTCCTTCCAGACCAATTTACTTGCTCTTAATGCTGCGGTAGAAGCGGCTAGAGCAGGTGAGCAGGGAAGAGGTTTTGCTGTAGTCGCGGCAGAGGTTAGAAATTTAGCAGGTCGGTCTGCCGAATCAGCGAAGGAGATAGAGCAGTTGATAAACGATAGTATCAGTAAGATAGAAAACGGTAATGTATTAATGACTAATACGGGTAATGTATTAAACGAGATAATAGAGAATACCAGAAAGACTGCTGATATAGTTGGAGAAATTTCGGCAGTTTTAGGGGAACAATCCACCAGTGTTTCAGATGTGAAATCGGCTGTTAATGAGCTTAATCAGGTTACACAACAAAATGCTTCATTGGTAGAAGAGATTGCTAGCTCCAGTGAAAGTATGAATGGTGAAGCGTCTCAATTAAAGGGATTAGTTGGTATGTTTAAATTAAACGAAGAGGCACGACAAGAGAAGCCAAAGGAAAAGCCGGAACCTCCTACCAGTTCGTTTGGTAGTGAAGCTAAGGAAGAACAAGTTGATCTTGACGAGTTAGATTTTGAGAAGTTTTAATACTTCTCCGGAAAACAAGAAGCTCCCCTGCCTTTTTAGGTGGGGGAGCTTAATATGAGGAGGTGATATTTTATGGAAAGGAACGAAGCCTTGAGTATGGTTAATGATAAGTTGGTTGATTCGGCTATCGGCGATCAATACGTTACTTTTAGTGTTGGGGAAGAAGAGTACGGTATAGATGTGATGCTGGTGCAGGAAATCATCAGGTATAGCAAACCGACAACGGTTTACAATTCGGATCCTACTATAAGAGGGGTTACTAATTTCAGGGGCATGATTATTCCTGTAATTGATATGCGATACAAGTTCGGCTTGGAAGCAAAAGAGCTTGATGATTTTTCTGTGGTTATAGTTATTGAGGTTGAAGGAAAATACATGGGCCTGATTGTTGATCGGGTGTTGGATATTATGAGTTTCAAAGAAGAAGATTTGCAGAAGGTTGATAAAGAGTTTGCAGAAGATATACAAACACAGCATATTCAAAGTATGGGTAAAGCGGATAATCGAGTGGTTATGATATTAAGTCCTAATGGATTGCTAAGTAATTCAGTGAGTGTAGATGTGTAATACAGAAAACTATTTGAAGGGAGGTGGAAAAGATGATACTACTCAACATTTTAAGTATGTCACCTGTTTATTATGGTGTGGTTATAGTGGAAAGACTATTAGATTTGGTGGCATAAAACAGGTTTTTTTCTTACCGGGTTTTTCCCAAAAAAACTCGGTTCCAAATTTGACTTGTAAGGCTTTTTGATAGAAAGGAGGGGGTTGACCCCCTCTTTTCTTTTAAAAAAATTTTTTTTAAGTTGATAAAAAACCTTTGTGAAAGGAGGGGATTGCATGAAAATTATCTTGTTGATGCTGGTAACAATGTTGCTGGTAGGGTGTGAGCAGCAAGAAAGGGATATGATTTTGCATTTTGATGATGCAGGATCATACGAACAGTTTGTGTCAGAAGAGGATTATCTAGAGAAATTTCCTTTTTCACAAGCTGTGTTAACAAGGATGACTCCTTGGGATGCGTCAAGAGTAGCGGATTCTTGTGTGAATGATAGGGGTGATAAATCGTCCTGGGAGTTAAGCGAACCTGAAGCTTTACCTTACTTGGAAGGTAATAATTCAGGTGGCGAGGGTGTAGAGGTTGCTGTAATGGATATAGGTTTTTGTGAGGCAAGAATGGATTACAGTGACTTTTATGATGAGAGTGCTGGTGGACAGGCTATAGGTTGTGGTCATGGTAACAAAGTCTCCAGTGTTCTTAGAGAGGTAGCTCCAGATACCGATATAATTGGTATCAGTGTGGGAAGTTACGAGTATCGTTACTCGGACTTCTTGCGTGGAGTTGAAAGGGTGAGGGAGATAGAGCCTGATGTGCTAACTATTTCCTTGAATATACAAGCCGAACAAGCTTCTTGCGTTTTGGATCGGCTTGTAGAAGAAACAGGAATTTATGTTTTTGTTTCAGCCGGTAATGACATACCGAATAAGCTTGCAAATGGAGAAAAGGTGTATTCGATAACGGGTGAAAACAAGAATAGAGACTATGTTGGTGAAGGTGATTATGTTGCACCAACTGGTTTCAGGATGGATAGCAGTTCTATACATGGCTATTCAAAAGAATTTTGCGGGACATCATTCGCTGCTCCACAAGTAGCGGGAAAGACAGCAATATTGCTGGGTAATGGTGAACCCGTAGAGTTAGGAAGGTATTTTGAAGAGGGGTAATTAACCCCTCTTCTCTTTTAAAAAACTTTTAACTAGAAGGGAGGTGAGATTATGCGAAAATCACAAAGATTTTATTACGTGTTGTTATGGATCTCAATGTTAGTTGGAGTAGTTGCTGTTATCTTCTTGGTGCTTAACACAGATAGGGGTTCGAGCAGTGATTCCGTGGAATGGGAAGTATCTGTTGAGGAAGAACCGGCGGTTCGATATCCTCTTATGGATGAGCAGGAAGAAGATGTATCTGTTAAGCGGGAAGCTCCCAGTTTTAAGGGGGTGGAATTTACCAGTGGAAAACTTAAGACCTTTCCCTGTGATTGGGAGGGTGATGTAGTTTATATTAACTTCTTTTCTGGTGCTTGTCCTGTTTGTTTTGAAAAGATGTTGGAATTAGATAAAGATGGGATAAAGATTGTGAATATCACTACAGACCACGAAGAACATGTAAAGCAATTTTTTGAAGAGCAAGAGTTGGTCGGGGAATTATTTATAGACTATGAGTATTCGGTAGGAGATAAATATGGAGTGCGTGGGATACCTTATGGTGTTTTTGTAGATGAGGAAGGTAATATTAAGGAAGAAAAGTCTGGTTGGGATGCAGATTCGAAAGAAGAATGGAAGCAGAAGGCTACAGAATTATTGGAATAGGTAAGTTTAGTAATTTATAGGAATTTATTGGAATAAAAGGGTTCCAAATTTGACTTGTAAGGCTTTTTTAAATACAAGGAGGTAGTTTTACCCTTTATATTGCATACGAAGCAACCAAGGCGAGATTAGTTGGTTCTGTGTGGAAATCACATCAAATCTTTAATTAAGAGGGGTTTAAAACCCCTCTCTTAAAAAAATCTTTAAAAAATTTCTTGACAATATATTGACATTAGATATATTACATGTTATACTATTTATAGTAGGAATTTAAATATGAAAAATGCGAACACCGGGAAAAGTATGTCTTTCTCGGTGTTTCTTTTAACTTAACAGAAAGGAGGTGAAATTGTATGTGGAAAAATGAAAACGGAAATCTTGGTGTATGGGAAACTATTATGATAGTGGGTATCATCGTAATTGCAGCTATATTTGTATCGAATTTATTGGGTGATGAGGATAATAAGGAAAAGGAAGAAGAAACCTGTAAAGTGGGTGATTCAATCCCTGTAACAGACAGAGGTGATTTAGAAGCAATCGGTGGTTGGCAACATACTTTTGCGGAAGGAACCGAATATGAAACTGAGGTAAAAGCCACTTCCTTAGAAGATGATTATATTTTACTCGCTGACATTGATTTGGAAGGTGAAAGTTTTGAACCGATAGGTTATGAAGAAGAAAACAGTTATTATAATTTTAGAGGTTTGTTTGATGGAAACGGTTACAAGATACATAACGGTAAGATAGAATATCCTGAGTGTGATTATATAGGAATATTTGCTTCTAACAGGGGTACTATCAAAGGTGTAGGGGTAAAAGATATAGAGGTTGTAGGAAATGAAGTGGTAGGTGGTTTAGTAGGTAGGAACAGTGGTGAAATACATACCAGCTACATAACTAACGGATATGTAAAAGGGGATAGACTTGTCGGCGGTCTAGTTGGTAAGAATGGAGATGAAATACATAATTGTTATGCAAAGGGAGAAGTAGAAGGAAGACTTCACACAGGTGCTTTAGTTGGAGTAAATGGCGGTAGTCGTGTTCCATGGGCTGAAATTAACAACAGTTATTCTGTTGCCAATATTCGCATGGTTGGGCATAGCGGTGGCGTTACAAACTCGTATTGGGATATTGATAATTCGGAACGAGATGACGGGCCAGGTGAAGGTAGAACTACCGAACAACTTAAAGAACCAACTGAACCCAATACGGAAATAGATGACGAAAAGGTTTACGAAGATTGGAGTGAAGAAATATGGGATTTCAGAACTCCTAACCAATATCCTGTATTAAAGTAAGGGGTTCCACA
>CAZBGG010000090.1:0-5372 GCA_964491305.1 uncultured Methanosarcinales archaeon | reverse complement strand
CAAAAAAAAGCTGTTTGTTCTAAACCATAATATTGCACAGTTATAAACAATAGAAAAATACTTTTATCCAACTGAAGTTTCCAGAAAAGAGCCTATCAAAGAATTAACAATTTTAGCTAATAAACTTTATTGCCTAAAATTTGGTGAGACTTTCCTGTCTTTCCTTTATAATCTTGCTATCATCAATAATACTGCCTTGAGGTATAGCAAATTTTTTCTGCATAATAACCTTTGCATATTTAAGCATTAAATGTTTTTCAGAAAAGTTTATGGGACGGTTATTAAGAGCCTTCCGTGCTGCTTCTCTGGTAACCCAAACACCTAGAGGAACGTAGTAATCACCAGTAATAATACGTATCGCAAGGCAGCTTGCTCTTCTTTTAATCTTTTTTAATTTTTCAAGAACAGCAAGCCTCACACTGTAATAGCCACCTGCACAATCAAACGCATACTCCTTTCTCCCAAGATGGGTTTCATGGTCGGTCATAAACTCTGGCTTTTCTGAATTGTTCAGCCCGGAACTTGGAATAAATGTCTCAAAAAGCTCATAACTCCAAAGACCCGGGAATAACATTATCAGATAATAGTTACCAAGATAATCACCAAAATAAGCTGTATAATCATTTATTTCATTATAATTAGAGATTTCAGCAATAATTTCTTTTCCCAAGGTGTCATCTGTTGCGGTAATGCTCCATCTGGTTGGAACAAGTTTTCTTTTCCTTTCAACACCGATTGCACCTACAGACAAAATCTTAGAGAGGAAATTTTCGGAAAACCCTTTCTTAAAGAGATAACTAATGGCCTCAGTCGAATTAAGTGCAGTGTCTGAATGGACCTTTTCCACTTTTGTATGTACCTTTGGATTTGAAGTGATATCAGCTTTTTTAAGGACGCCATCAGGACCTATTGGAGCAGTAACCGAATCACTTTGCATCCTGAACCTTGGTTTTTCCTCAAGATTAAAATCTATATCAACAGGCCTTGAAGCAAGGCCAACTTCTGTTGTTGTTTCCATTAAACCTTTAGGTTGTTTTACATTTGATTTAAACCTTGAATTAAGTAAGGAGGACCTAATATCGACGAGACTGCTAATACCATAGTTATTTTTCGACCAATAACTTGGAGAATCGTATTTCCAGGGCTGCTTTGTTTTTTCGGGAGGAGTCAAAAGCCCAACATTCACATTAGGGTAACCATGCCAGCCGATAAATGGAGCAGGAGATTGACTTTTGAAATCAGTTTTGTTGTGCTTTTCTTTTGATTTAGCAAGAGAAGTCAGTTTTGTATGCTGAGCACAAACTGTCCTGTCACAAAAACCCCTTCCTTTACACTTAAGACATCTGATATTCATAGCCTTAAGGAGTTGAAAATTTTATTTAAAGGTTTGTTGGCCGAGAGAAACAAAGTAAAAAGTTAATCAAAAAATTAAACCCTTTCCAGATTGGCAAAATTATTCATCAATGTCCATAGTTAAACCAAAAAAATGGTTCAAGAATCTTTTCGTTTTTTTGTTTTGTTAAGCTTTTTTCTGTAATCTATTCCAGAAAACTGTTTATTTAAAGGTTTTTTTACTTCTCGTGTTTTGCTTCTTCTAGTTATCCCCCTCTTATTCCCTGAATTTTGTCCATTTTTAAATCTGTTTATAATATCCGATGAAGCCTGTTTTGGATTTATTCTGAAAAATGAGATAACAACCAGAAGAATGGAAATTACAAACCCCATAAAAAAGGTCCTCTGTGAAGCTACCAAGAAAGAGTTGAGAAAGAACTGTTGAGGATATATATTAATCATAGTATGGTGGGGTGAAAGAATCCACAAATCATTTCTAAAAAAAACCTCATGAAAAAGATTAAAAAAATAGGGGAAATTATTTGCCACCAGGCCTGAAATAAGAAACAGAGAAAATACTGTGCCAAAGACCCAGACTCCTTGTTGCCATATTTTTGGGCCTTTCTTATAAAAAAAACTCAATATTATCAAAAATAAAAACAAGGCAACTGCAGTTTTTCCAGCATTATATAGCCCTTTCACATCTTCAAGATGTTTTATTTCTCTCTCACTCAGCCCAGTAGTATTCAATGAAGAAGTGGTTGTCAAATAACCTCTTATGTTTTTGTCAATCTCAAAAGCATTTTCTATCTTTTCAGTTGCTTTCTGCTCTTCAAGTTGTTCCCTTACAAAACCTTCGTCCTCAAAGATAAGGAGAATATTAAATAAAAGAAGTGTAACTATAATAAATAAAGCAACTCCAAAAGCATATAGGTTTTTTTTAAGCATAGTAGTACTTTCCGCTCTCCTTCTGCTCGCGGTCTTTTATTGATTCTCTCTTGTTTATCCGAGGCCTCCCTGAGCGGTCATCCCTCCTCAAAGTTATTTGAACCTCCTTTAATAACTTATTCATCCCCTCCTCCATCGTGAACGGGCCATGCACATATCCTTGCTTAGCTGGCTGACCATCAAACACAATTAGCCTGTTAGAAATTGAATCTATAAATACAAGGTCATGATCTATCACAACAGGTAATATCTGCTTGTTAGTAGAAAGGTTTGATATCACTTTTGAAACCAGAAGCCTCTGCTCAACATCTAGATATGCAGAAGGTTCATCAAGTAAGAATAAGTCCGCATCTTCTGAAAGAGCTTTCGCTATTGCAACCCTCTGCAACTGACCACCTGAAAGCTCGCTTATTTTGCTCGTTAAAAGATTTTTTAAGCCAAGAGGCATAACAATATCATTATTGTGCTTTGTTATGGCTTTTTGCAGAATGTTAGCGACCATTTCTTCGGAATCAAAATCAAGATATTGGGGTTTATAACTAACCTTTATCTTCTTATCCACAGAACCCTTATCAGGTTTTTCCACGCCGGATAGAATTTTTGCAAAGGTAGTTTTACCAATCCCATTTTCCCCCAGGATACCTACAATCTCTTCACGACATACTTCACCAGGACCAGCATTTAATTCAAAACCGTCATATTTCTTATAAAGATCGTCCCATCTTGTAAGAGCATTTTCAGGCTTATGCTCAACAGGTGATTTTATATCAAAAGTTATTTTAGTCTCCCTAAACCTAACATTCTCTTCCTTAAGGAACCCCTCTAAAAATGAATTTATCCCGGGTTTTGCACTCTTAAGATTGCTGACAACACCGTAAGCATTTTCCTTGCCATACATTATATTCACCGAGTCAGCCATGTAGTCAAGAGCAACCAAGTCATGCTCAATGACTAAAACTGAAGTGTTTTCATCTGCAAGGCTTCTGATATACTGAGATACTACAAGTCTTTGCTTTATATCTAAGTATGAGGTAGGTTCATCAAAAATATAGAGGTTAGCCTCTTTAAGCACAGAGGCAGCAATTGCAACCCTTTGAAGCTCACCACCTGAAACTTTTTTTATGTCTCTTTTCAAGATCTTCTCTATATCAAGGAGTTTTGAAATTTTATCTAACTTCCCCTTCTCATCTACCTTTTCCAGTAGGTCCTGGACTTTTCCGGTTGCAGTTCTAGGAATCATATCCACTGATTGAGGCTTATAAGATATTTTTATTCTAGAGTCTCTCAGTTTTTCAAAAAAATTCTGCTTCTCGGTTCCCTTAAAGAACTGTATGAGCTCCTCCGTATTGTAATCTTCTTCCTCACCAAAATTGGGTTTTAGTATTCCTGCCATTATCTTTATAGCCGTTGATTTACCTATACCGTTTTTACCTATTATCCCTGTCACTTTACCAAAAACAGGGGAAGGAAGACTATATAGAGCAAACCCGTTTTTCCCATATCGGTGAATTGGTGAGGAGGAGAGCTCTTCAGGAAGATTTATTATTGATATGGCTTCACTTGGACATCTATTTTGACAGATACCGCAACCGGAGCATATCGTCTCATCTATCACCGGCTTATTATCTTCGCCCTTGATAATACATTCAGAGCCAGTCCTGTTTATGGGACAGAGCCTCACACATAAGTGATTACCGCACGACTGGGGCTGGCACCTTTTTTTTTCCACCACAGCAATCCTTGTCATAGTTTCCTGCAGGATAATTATCCTTTTAAAAACATTTTGGGAGCTAGTTAACTTTTTACTCCGAAAAAAAGAAACTTCTCTGATTAATTATTGATTAAATATATATAGGTAATCTTAATCATTCTATTTTTATGAAAATCTCAAACAATATCAAAAAATTAAGAGAGGAGATAAGCACGCTTAATACAATACACAACACTAAACATACCACAAAGATTCTTGCCGTCACAAAAACAGCCACGAACAGACAGATTCAGGAAGCAATCAACTCAGGAGTCCATGGGATTGCAGAAAACCGTGTCTCTTCCGCAGAAAAAAAATTTCCTTTCATTGATAATGTTGAAAAACATATGATAGGACACCTCCAAAGAAATAAGGTTAAAAGAGCTATCAGAATTTTCGATGTCATCCAGAGCGTTGATAGCCTAAGACTTGCAAAAGAGATAAGTAAAAGAGCAAAGGATGAAAATAAGATTATGAAAATCATGTTGCAAGTTAATACTAGCGGAGAAGAACAAAAGTTTGGTCTGTCAGAAGATGAGGTTGAAGAAAATTACAAAAAAATAATCATGCTGGAAAATATAAAAGTAGTAGGTTTAATGATGATGGCTCCATTGGTCCAAGCAGAAGAGACTAGAGAATATTTTAGTAAGGCAAATATCATTAGAGAAAAGCTTAAGTTAAAAGAATTTTCTGCCGGAATGACCAACGATTATAAAGTTGCCATAGAAGAAGGCTCAACCATGATAAGAATGGGTAGAGCCATATTCAACCAATCCCTCTAAATACATGATGCAATTAGATAACCAACTAACCTAGCTTGATTCTTTTTACCCCTCTTGAAGGAAGTTCTATTTCAAGAACATAAGGATCCTTCATAGTATTATGGTTCCCTGGAGTAGCACAAATGGTATCACCTATTCTATCAATAAACCTATTAGACATTTCGACAGTCTCGTGTATATGACCATGCAATGTTAAAAAAGGCTGAAAATTTTCAATAGCCCTCTTAATAGAGACGCTTCCAACATTATCATTGGAATAAGTAATATCAAGAGAAGTTTTATAAGGGGGTGAATGCATCACATAAATAGTATTTTCTGGCTTATTTTCAAACAGGGTTAAAAGATCTTCCTCAATACTTTCCTCATCATCCTCCCTGAATCGGACACCCTCATAACGCATCCTCCAGGTGGACATACCTTCTAAAATAATGTCTTTCTTGAGTTCTAAAGCACGACGATTTTCAGCATCTTTAAAATCCCACTTCTCCCAGTCCTTCAACCTAAAAGGTGTGATAGGAACAAAAGGATAACCTGATATATTGAAGTTTCCTTATAAATTT
>CAZBGG010000089.1:0-5430 GCA_964491305.1 uncultured Methanosarcinales archaeon | reverse complement strand
TTAAAAGAAGCTTCAAAATCAAACCTTGATAAGAAGGTAGCAGATGTCGCCAGAGAATGTTTTGTTGTGCCTGAGACTAAGAGGGCTGACCTTCTGCTTCAGGATTATAAAAAGAAGAAAGTCCATATTGCAACAGTAATCAATGAGTATGGCGATTTGGTAGGATTAGTTACCCTTGAGGATGTATTGGAAGAAATAGTTGGTGAAATATACGATGAGACTGATAGAATCCATGAAAGCATAAAGAAGATTGATGGCAACACATATGAGATCAACGGAGAAACGGCTCTGGAAGAAGTGAAAAAAACAACAGGGAAAAAACTGAAGGGAAAAACTAACGTAGCCACCATCTCAGGATATGTATTCGAAAAGCTAGGCAGGGTCCCGACCAAAGGCGAGGAGATTTCGCAAAAGCGATTCAGTTTAAAAGTTCTTGATGTAAAAGACCACAGGATACTAAAGGTCCGCCTTGTTTTAAAGTAGTTAGACCTAGATTAACAGAATTAACAATTATCTGGAATAAAAAGCAGTTTCAATAAATCACAAATCAAACTCATCGATAAATTCGGCAATGGTTTTATATTTTTCAAGAAATCTAAAACCCTTATCTGTAAGGGTTATTTTTTTGCTTCCTTTCTTATCAACCTGATTTTCCTTTACAAAGCCTTTATCCAAAAGCTCATCATAATAGAGCCTGAATCTTGAAGAAGAAATGCCCGACTTTCTAAGCAGGGGAGTAGGCCTGATACTATGGTTATCACGAATTATTCCCATAATATCCCTGATAATTTCAAGCTTTCCCCTCCTTCCCATCTTAGTTACCAACTCTTTTTAAAACCTTATATTGCATTATAAAGAAAATACTAAGCGAAATCATATAAATGAAAACCTGAAAAGTACTTAGAAAAAAAGGAATAAGTATATCAATAATATTTAAAATCCAAAAGAATAATAGTAATACATAAATTGTGTAAAGATTGAAACTTTTCTTTTTCTTCTTTTTCCTCTGATCCAGATAAGATATTACAACCACAAACACAATAAATAGGAACAGGATAAGATTAAGGACAATATACGAATAAGGATTCTTTGAAAGAACACCGAATAAAGCTATAAAAATGGCTATGAGGTGAAATAAATAAATCATTTTATCATTGAATTTTTTCCATAAAACACTATAAAGAAGATAAAACACTGCCATCGATCCAAAATACATAAAGAAGATAAGGGTAATCTCGGTCACAATAGGATTTAGCAGTCTTGGAGGAATCTGAAACAAACCATAAGCATTGAAGTAAAATATGATTATTTTTATAAAACTTCTAAAGAAATAAGCAAAAGCAAAAAACAAGAAAGCTTGCCTGAAATACCAGATTCCTTTATGTGCGCTTAATTCGTAAATCTCTCTTGTTCCAAAATAAATAATGAGGCAGCAGGCGATTATTGCAAAAGAATATATCAATTCGGCTGAAAGACCGGGCTTGATAATTCTTCCCATTCCATAGCCAATCTCCCCGAACATGCATCACAAAAACCTCAAAAGTATTTATATTTTGTGTGGATTTTTAGTCCACCATCCTTAAAAGATATAATTCATTTTCTGTGTAAAAACAACAAAGGAGGTACTTAAAATGAAAAAGAAACACATTTTTGGAATGTTGGTTCTCGTGTTGATTTCAACACTTGGAGCTGCAATGGTTTTCGCAGGAAATTTCAAGAATGCATTAAGCCACGAAGAAAGAGAAACCCTTTCAACGGCTGTTGCAAACGACGATTTTGAAACCTGGAAATCCATTAAAGAAGATCGTATTTCCCAGGAAAGGTTCGATGAACGGACCAACAGGCACACTGAAAGAGCTGAATTCAGAAGTATGATGCTTGAAGCCAAGGAACAGGGGAATTACGAGAGGGTACAAGAGCTTAAAGATGAATTTGGCATGGGAAAGGGCAACCATAGGCGTGCTATGAGTTCTGAATGTCCCTTCAACTGAATAATTTTATTTTATTTTTTTATTTCTTTATTCCAAACAAAATACATAGAGTTTAACAATGAGAAAACGAAGTTTTCGATATAGACTTTCTGCGAGATTTTTGATGAACATAATCAAAACTGAAATTTAAAAATAGGAAACTTTATTAAAGAAAAGCGATGGCTATCGGTTAATGGAACCTAAAATAATAGTCATAGCATTTTTTTTGGTTTTTTTTGTTATTATTCCCGTTGGTTTTGGTATCTTAATATATATTATTAATAAAAGAGGGAAAAAAACCCAGCAAAGCAGAATGATTTCTTCTCAAGATTTCGCAAAGAAAAATAATATGACATATCAAGAAGAAGCTGATAATAGCCTTGTAGAAAAATTTAGAAAGTTTAACGTCATGAACCAACACTCTTACGTAATAACCATTTCAAAGGGTTGGAAAATTGTAAAAAACCCAATAAGAATAACAAATTACATGAAGAAGACTGACGAAACAGAAGAATGGGAAATATTTGATTGCAGGATTCATGGAAAAAGTCAATATGAAAGCAACAGATACGAAGTTCACGTAGGTGGCAAAAGAAACCACTTACATCATCTTGCAGTTTTTTCCATAAAACCCAACAAGAATCTAAAAGATATAATAATCAATATAGGTTTTAAATTTAGTCCCGAGTCCAATGAAAAGTTCGATAAAATAAGATTTTTATTCAGAGGTTCAAAATTTAAAGAGATTTGCAAAAAAGCTAGGGAATTAAATAGGCCGAATCTTCCAAAATACAAAGATGCAGATAAAAGTACATTATTGAAGTATGAAATCTTTGGTTCACAGCTAAATGATGAAGAATTAACAAAATTAGTTGATTATCTTAGGGAAAACTCAAGGAATATGCAACTTGAGATTAAAAATAACCATGTTTTAATATATGATGCATTAATTGCAGGCCATATAATACCATACAAGGAATACATGGATAAAACTTTACCAGTTGTTAAAGAAATATTAAATAAAGTTGCCAGATTATAATAATCTAATCATCATTTTTTCTTTATCCCTTTGGTAAATATAAAAAATTAATACAACACAAAGACTGAATTAACAAATAATAACTTTTAAATATAATCTGTTTACAAATCCATTGATGACAGAGCTAAAGAGTAAGGATTATAGGGAAATAAAGAAAGAGCTTGATAATTGCCAGAACCCATTGTATCTTTTCCATGACGACCCTGACGGGCTTTGCTCATTTCTTCTTCTTTATAAGTATAAAAGAGAAGGTAATGGAGTTATCGTCAAAAGCACTCCAAAAATAGATTTAAAATATATGAGGAAGGTTGAGGAGTACAATCCCGATAAGATATTTGTTCTGGATATCGCTGACGTTACACAGGAGTTCATAGATAAGGTAGGCGTACCGATTATATGGATAGACCACCACGGACCTTATGAAAGGAATAATATCAAGTATTTCAATCCAAGGACCTATGAAAAAAACAGCAACCCACCTGTTTCATATCTAACATACAAAGTTGTTAAAGATTATGAATGGATTGCTTTGACGGGGATGGTAAGTGATTGGTATCTGCCACCGGATAAAGAAAGGAAAACACTTGTCAAAAAATATCCGGAGCTTTTGCCAGAGCATATTGACAGGCCCGAAGAAGCTTTGTTCAGCACTGAGCTCGGCAGGCTTTGCAGAATATTCTCATTTATTTTGAAGGGCAATCATAAAGATGCAATTAAGTATGTAAAGGTCCTTTCAAGGATTGGCACGCCTCAGGAGATACTAAAGTCTGAAACACCACAAGGCAAGTATATATATAGGAAGTTTGAGAAAATCGAAAAGGTTTATCAGGAGCTATTAAAGGAAGCTAAGAAGAAAGCAGGCAAAAGCAAGTTTATTGTATTTGATTATTCAGAAGATACAACATCGTACACAAGTGATCTTGCAAATGAGCTGCTTTACAAGTTTCCAGAGAAGATAATTGTAATCGCCAGAAAAAAATCAAATGAAATGAAGTGCAGCCTGAGGGCAGCTAAATATGACCTTCCGCCTATGATTGAAGAATCCATTGTCGGCCTTGAAGGCGCTTATGGAGGAGGACATGAGCATGCAGCCGGAGCTGTGGTTAAGGAGGAGGATTTCCGGATATTTTTGGAAAGAATGAAAAAAAAAGCTTAACGAAGGTTTGTCAAATCCTTCTTTATTTCTTCAGGCCAGTTTTTTTTGTCTGTACCAGCCAATGGCAAGCCATTTGGCATAAGATTTTCAGGCAGCTTATCCCTGCCATATTTTTTACCCAAGCTGTATATGAAACATTTATTGTAGTTATCATTGCAATATTTTTTCATAAAACCTTTTGCTACAATTGAGTTACCATCCTTCACAGCATTGTTATTCAGGAACCCGCAAACATCTAAACTGGGACAGGCCATATGCATTCACCTCTTCTAAATTTAGTTTTTTTCTGCACTTTAAAGTATCATTAAACATCCGACATAAACTGCCGCATAACCCTAAGTTTTTCTATATCCACCGGCCAGGCAACCAATGCCCTATCAAGCTTCTTGGTGTAAACCTTTTCATTTTCCTTTAATATCCGGATATGATAACGGATTTTGGATATATTGGAAGGGTTTTCCTCTATACCAAGGTCCCTGCAAATGCCAGTAATGTGAATAGGCCAGTTGCTACAAACTGATTTATAAACCTCATCCGTTAGTTTTTTCCCTTTCATTGTTCACCTTCAATCATTGGGAGAATCGAGCTCGTATTTCCCATTTTTTAGTTTTTCCGGGTCTACATCTATATTTTTGCAATTTATGTATGAAAAGATCCCTGCCATAGCTCCCGCTGAGATAAAATAGGCGTTTTCAATGCAAAATTCCAATTCCACATGATTTTCACTGATTGTTTTGATTTTACCCAAACCAAAAGATTCATATAATCCCCTTGCAATGTTAAACATATCGTTAGATTTGATATTTTTATGTGATGAGAATTCTTTTAGGGTTTCCAAGAAAGAATTTTTGTATATGTTGTAGCCTGCTTTATTGTTAATTTCAATCAACGCGCTCTTTGGAAACATAACTGCTTCAGTACCCATGAGCTCTACCTTGCCCTCCATTATTGAAAATTCCCTGGCAAAAAGTAACCTGCGCAAAAAAGATGATAACATAAAAAAGTAATATCCAAGTTGTTATTTAAAATTTTGTTTTTTATATTGTTTTGTGTATGTTAGAAAGATAAATTTGACCTAAAAATTTTTTAAAAGATTGCAAAAATGACAGAAATATTATAACATATTGTAAATAAACAAGTAAGTTTTTATTATATATTGTAAATTCATACCAAAACATTTTTATATTTTTTGTAACACCATAGGAGTAAAAATTTTTGATATTAACCAAAACAAATAGATTAAAAAAAATGGATGGAGAGGCCAG
>CAZBGG010000088.1:0-5433 GCA_964491305.1 uncultured Methanosarcinales archaeon | reverse complement strand
AATCAATAAATGAATTATAATCCTCAGCAGAAAGCTCTCCCTCATAGCAACCAATAGGCTCTTCCTCCTGCATAGGCCCTGTTTCATCAATTAACAAAAAACTTTTATCTTCATAAAGATAAATTGTACTGGACATTCCAAAACCTGAAAATGTAGATTCTAAAAGTATCTTTTTATCAGTTTCCTCAGCAGGGTCTACTGCATCCTTCTGAGAATGGTTAAGGGGCACATCTTTAACCCCATTATCTGAAGAGTTTTCTATCATATCGATAATCTCTTCCTTCGTCTGCTCCAGTCCGTTGTCTCCGTTGGAATCAACAGAAAAAAATGTTGACGCAATGAAACCAAGTATCAATAAAATAATCACCAACAATCCAGTCATAAAGATTAATTTTGTTCCCCTCTGCAAGTTTAAAGACCTCTTGTACTAAATATTATTAAAACCTTATATAACTGCCTTGTACTGAAAACTATTTAAAACTTTCTTTTACCGTCAATCGGAAATCAGATTTAAAACAATACATAAAATCACAGAAAAGATGTTGGACTCCCATCAGGAAAATATATAAATCCCTATCGCAAATATTTTTAAATGATAAGATGAATCTTTTCATATCTTTATTTTGAGGGGGATTAGCATGAGACAAATATTATACGATAAATCCGGCAGGGTAAAAAATGTGGAAGTACCGGTTCCAGAAATTGATAAGGACGAAGTCCTGGTAAGAAATTCTTTTTCAGTCCTTTCAGCAGGGACGGAGAAATCTATGCTTTCATTGATGAAAAAGCCACTTTGGAAGATGGCTCTTGAAAGACCAGACCTTGCAAAGCAGGTATTAAATTTTGCAAAAGAATCAGGTGTAAAAAAAACAATTAATCTTGTAAAAAGCAGACTGGATGTATGGCACCTTCTTGGCTACAGCAGCTCGGGAGTTGTTGTAAGAGCGGGCTCAAATGTCACTGAGTTTGGTGTGGGTGACAGAGTCGCGTGTATCGGCTCTGGTTTTGCAAACCACGCTGAATATGTAGCAGTGCCAAAGACCCTCTGCTGTAAGCTCTCCAAAGATGTTTCACTGGAAGACGGCGCTTTCACGGGAATAGCAGGAATTGCGCTCCAATCAATAAGACAACTTAACCCGCAATTGGGAGAAAACATAGTAGTCGTAGGCCTGGGCCTCATTGGAAAGATCACTGCGCAGATGTTAAGGGCCAACGGATGTAATGTAATAGGTGTGGACATTGATAAGGAAAAAACAAAAAAGGAGTACATTGATGTCGGCATCACAGAAAATTCTGTTAAAGCAGTCCACAAAGCAACTAATGGAATGGGTGCAGACGGAGTAATCATAGCAGCAGCATCAAAACATAACCTTATAAATCAAGCTTTTGAGATGTGCAGGAAGAAAGGCAGGGTTGTCCTTCTCGGTGTTTGCGGAATGGATATCAACCGGGAAAAGATGTTTGAAAAAGAGCTTGAGCTAAAGATTTCAACGGCTTTTGGGCCAGGAACCTTTGACCCTGATTATGCAAAAGGCAGGGACTATCCTTATGAATATGTAAGATGGACCGCTCAGAGGAATATGAACGCCGTGGTGGACCTCGTATCCTCCAAAAAAATATCCTTTAGTGACATGAGTCAGGAAATTTATGAATTAAAGGACGCTGAAAAAGCCTACAAAAAAGTCCATGACGGAACCACGATGACGGCTCTTTTCAAATACACCCCGGGAGAAGTAGAGCAAACTATCCAGGTAAACAAGCATTACAAAAAGAAAGAAATTAATGTGGGCATTATAGGCGCCGGACAATTTGTAAAAGCTTTCATCATACCTGCTATAAGAAGCAACAGGGATATGTCCATATACTCAATAGCAACAAAAAACGGCCGCGATGCCAAGAAGCTCGCTGTTGAGCTGGGAGCAAAATATGCATCCACAAGTTATATGGATATTATAAACGACAAAAATATTGACCTTGTAATAGTTGGAACAAGACACAATACTCACGCAGAGATTTCAAACGCAGCCCTTAAGAAAGGCAAACATGTCTTCTGTGAAAAACCCATGGCAATTGATGAAGAAGAATTCAATACATTGGTTGAGACCATAAGGAGCAGCAAAGGTACATACAGCTGCGGATTCAACAGGAGATATAGCCCAGCAATAAGAAAAATAAAAAAAACCATAAAAGAAGAGTTGCCCATAATGGGAAATTATGTTTTCAACAATACTTATCTGCCAAAAGACCATTGGGTTAATGACCCTGAAGTGGGCGGCGGAAGAATAGTTGGGGAAGCCTGCCACATAGTTGACCTTTTCAACTATCTTACCGGTTCAAGGCCAATAACCATTGAAGCACAAAAAATAAGTTCAAAAAGCGGTATGATCAATGACGATAATAATGTAGCCATACTTATAAAATATCGTGATGGAAGTGTATGCACCATTAATTATTGCTGTATGGGAAACAGCTCTGTAGAAAGGGAGAAGTGCAGCATAATACAGGATGGCAGCGTAATAGAAATGGAAGGCTTCGGGAAAGTAAAAGAAAATGGAAAAATAATTTACAAGGGTGCTTCCGACGAAGGCCATTATCAAGAGATAAAGGAGCTATCTTTAAGAATAAAGAACAAGGATAATGACCTGATAACTGAAGAAGAATGCATAAACGCAACAAAAACCACATTTGAAATAGTCAAAAGGGCAAAGAACCAAAAATAACGAAATTTTAGTTATTTGGAAAGGTGAAAACTTCAGAAAAACATAAAAAGTGCAAAAGAATACTTTATTTTATGAAGGGTAAAACAATAAAAATCTCAGTTGCTGTTACCTACCTTGCCATGGTTATTGTAAATGCCCTGGCCAATATTCTTCCAATAAACGATATAACGTCAGGTGAGGTTTCTGATCTTTATACAAACCTTTTCGCACCCGCCGGCTTTACATTTTCCATATGGAGCGTTATTTATCTTCTTCTGGGAGCTTATACACTTTATCAGTTAGGGATTTTCCACAAAGATAACAAAAAAGATAAGTTAATGCAGAAGATAGGTTTCTACTTTATTATCACATCCATAGCAAACATACTCTGGATATTTTCATGGCATTATGATTTTATAGGCATATCCTTGATTCTTATAATCGTAATGCTGTACTACCTCTTAAAGATTAACGGGTTAAACAAGAGGGAGAGATTTACAACCAAGGAAAAATTCTTTATAAAAGTACCTTTCAGCATATATTTCGGCTGGATTACTGTAGCAACCATTGCAAACATCATTGTTTTCCTTGTGAGCATAAATTTTGGCGGGTTGGGGATATCAGAGCAGGTATGGACAATCAGCGCCCTTCTGATTGGAGCTGTCATAGGCACCACCCGGACGCTTAAAGATAAGGATATATTTTATGGGATTGTTTTTGTGTGGGCCTATTTTGGTATATGGTTTAAGCATACTTCGCCGGCAGGATTTGCAAACCAGTACACCGGGATAATCACGACGGTTATCATCTGCCTGGGAGTTTTTCTGCTGTCCATAGGATACCTGCTTCACGGCAAAAGATTGATAAAAAAATAACAAAGATTTATAATTTAAAGAATAAAGACTGAATCTGAATTGATGTTTGTGCACCCTTTGGAGGCTAATATGAAAATACTAAGAACCATTGAATCATTTTATCCTTATGTCACAGGACCCGGCAACCAGGCATTTATGATAAGTAAGGAGCTTGAAAACAAGGGCATTAGCTCCCCCGTATTTACAACTGACAAGCATGCTACCGACTCGCCTGAGAGTGAATTAATTGATGGCGTTAACATTAAGAGGTTTAAGGTTAAGGCTAAATTTATGAAGTTCTTTTATACTCCTGATATGAAAGAATCAATTATAGATGAGAAACCAGAAATAATCCATGCTCATAATTACAGAAGCTACCAGACAAATTTATCATACAACATATCCAGGAAACTCGGCATACCGTTTGTAATAAACACACACGGAAGTCTGTTGGGATATGAAACCATAACAAGGGGTGTCAATAAATTACCTTACAAGGCATTTGATATCCTGAAGAAAAAGACAGTATTAGACGCTTCTGCTGTTATCGTCTCTTCAAGGCAAGAAAAAGAAGAAGCCCTTGAATTTGGAGTAGACGAAGAAAAGATTTATGTTATTCCCATGGGCATAGATGTTGACCATTATGATAGTATTAGAAGAAAAAGAAAAGATGATAAAGTAAGGCTGCTTTTTGTAGGTAGGATATGCAGGGACCGTAACATCAAGCCAATACTTAAGGCGCTTAAGAGGGCACATAATGAAAATATTGAGCTTCGCGTTGTTGGAGGGGAAGTTAAACGCTCGGATACAGAAAAGGATGGTTACCTGGATGAGCTTAAAAGTTACGCAGAAAAACATAACCTCAATGTCACCTTCCCGGGACCTATTTATGGAAAGGATCTTATCAGGGAATATAAAGACGCTGATATTTTTATCTACACTTCTCTTTGGGAAAACTTTGGCCAGGCGATGCTTGAAGCGGCAGCAAGCGGCCTGCCAATTATAGCCACTCCTGTTGGAATTGCTGAGGATATAATTAAACATGGTGAAACCGGATACATCATTGATTTTGAAGAGCTTGATTATTTCCAGTCGCTAAAAGAAAGAATAAACAGCCTGCTGGATCCCAAAAAAAGAAAGGCTTTTGGAAGTAAAATGAAAAAAATAATCCGGCAAGATTACCAATGGGAAGACATTACCATGGAGTATGAAAAGATGTACCTAAAAGTCAGCGGTAAGTAAGAGATTTAACTTTTGAGCAATTCCCCGGTGGTTGTTAGGAGTGGAGAAGATGTTGTTACATCAATAAAAATAGGTAAATGACGAAGGATATAAAATGAAAAACAAGCAAGTAGGTTATCTTATAATAGCAATTTCAATTTTAATTGGAATTATAATTTATTTATTCAACCAGGCTATAACAGAAATAGCGGTTAATGCATGCACCCACGGAATGGAATGCCCAATGTGGGAGCCGATTAAATTCCAGAATATAATTAGCCTGGTGGTAATGGGTTTTGTAACCCTAATAGGGGTTTATTTATTAATTGTTGGAAGGAAAGAGGAAATAAAAAACAAGACTCCTGATACCAGAACTAAAACAGGGGAGAAAAAAAATATTACAAAAAAAGCTTATCAGGAATTAATAAAAAGAATTAATGAAGATGAAAAAGTTGTATTGGATAAAGTCGTGGATTCTGAAGGCGTGATACTCCAGTCACACTTACTTAAAGATTTAGGTTTATCAAAAGCTAAGCTCAGTAGGATTCTTGACAGGCTCGAAGGAAAAGGCATTATTGATAAAAAGAGAAGAGGAATGACAAATGTTATTATCCTAAAACACAACTGAAACTGGTTTCACCTCAGACCTTTTAAGGTGT